>CAZVVF010000009.1:0-16344 GCA_964630575.1 uncultured Burkholderiales bacterium
AGCGTACCTTTTGAACTCTGCAAGGATCGGGTCGAAGTTCGTGTGACTTCTCGGGTCCTCGAAGTGCTTCATAGTAACCGCCGGGTGGCCCTTCACGAGCGTGCTAGACGACCGGGGCAAACTCTCACGAAACTTGAGCACATGCCGCCAAACCACCGCTTCTATCGCGATTTCGACTTCGAAGACACGAAGGATAGGTTGGGGCGGCCAGGGCCTCACGCCCGCTACTTTCTGGAGACCTTGATGAAGAAAGAACTCCACGATGAACAACGCAGACGGCTTTGCCTTGGTCTGCTCAAAAGCTTGAGGGCTTACAATCCCGAGCGTTATGAAGCTGCCTGCTGGCGAGCGCTACGAACGGGGGCTGTCAGCTGTGAAAGTATCGCCTCGATTTTGAAGCTTGGCCTCGACCGAATTGAGGATTTCCAGAACCACAAAGACACCGCTCCCATCGGCCATCACGAGAACGTCCGTGGCAAGAACTACTATCGTGACGCGGAGGCGGTCTGATGATGATTCAACAAACCATTGAGAAACTCAGGAATCTCAGGCTGTCGGGAATGGCCGACGCTCTGGTTCATCAGTTGGAAACCGGAAGCGGCAACGACCTCACCTTCGAAGAGCGGCTCTCTCTTCTCGTCGACCAGGAGTGGACATTGCGGCAAGAGCGACAGACCAACCGTCGGATTAAACAAGCGAAACTTCGCACTGACGCTGCCTTCGAAAACATCGACCTGAGAACTCCCAGAGGATTTGACCGTGAACAGATGCTGGAACTCGGCCACTGTCGCTGGATTAAGGCAGGACGCAATCTCGTTCTCACAGGTCCAACTGGAATCGGCAAAACCTGGATTGCCTGCGCTCTTGGAAACAAAGCCTGTCGGCTGGGAATGAAGGCGCATTACATTCGTGTCCCCAGGCTGCTAGAAGTCCTGAAGATTGCCCGAGGGGACGGGAGCTACCTCAAGACCTTGGAGAGACTGATGAAGTACGACCTTCTCATCCTCGATGACTGGGGACTCTCACGCTACCGAGGCGAGATGCAGAACGCTCTGCTCGAAGTGCTGGATGACCGTGTTGGCCGCCGCTCTGTTCTCGTTACAACTCAACTACCAATCAACAAATGGCACGACCTGTTTGATGAACCAACCGTGGCCGACGCCATCCTGGACCGCCTACTTGGCAAGTCCATTCAAATCAAGATGAAAGGAGACTCTCTCAGGTAAGACCGGAGGGCTTTCTCGTGATCAGTTTCCCCTGGAATTCATGATCGCTTTCGTCTGGAATCGGTGATCGGCTTCGCCTGGAATGAGCGATCTTGACAACTGGAATACACAGACTATGTGTTTGACGCTTCGGCCAGGACCCTTAGCGATAACATAGGCGGTCTCATTTCAACGACATTGAACAAGAGCGACATAATTGACCAGCTGAATGCGTACACGAAACAAAAGTTTAGTGATGATCTATTGAGATTTGGAGTTCCTCCACAGAAGTTAGTCGACGCTGTCTTCTTTTCCAAAGAGAATGTTGGAACTTTGGGGGTCACTGACGTAGTACAGACCGGGGATTCTATGAGTAACTACATCAGAAAGCTTTGCTACAACTCTGACCTTGCTCCCAACACTAGAAAGGCTACTGGGTTTAATGAATTGTACCCGCCTCGACTGAGGGACGACGAAGCGCTTACGACGATAGACTAAATGAACGAGGAGCGACTTGATGACCACATCTCTTATAAAAATATTAATCCTGCCAATCTTGCTTCTAGTTTTCGTTGTGTCTAGTCTCGTACGGGCGCAAGACAACTGGAGCCCACCTGGATTTCAACTTACACCTGAAGAAATAGGAGTCGGGTTTGAGTTGAGAGAGCAATATGAGTTTTTGAAACGTGAATCTCCTGATGGTCCAGAGGGGAGATTCCTAGTTCAAGATTTTGTCCAAGTTGATCCTGACGCGAGTAATGGAGAAGTTCATGTCCAGGCAATGCTGGGCGTTTTTCCCTCTGAGCAACATCTTATACAGGCCTGGGAGGCACTGAGGGAAGACAGTCTCTCGAACTCTCAGATAGCCGACTCGCTGAGGGTCGGTGACGTATGCCAGGGACTATATCCCACGCATCTAAAAGTCTTGAGTGGACATGCGCTATTTCGTCTAGTAATCATTAACCAGAACCCAACTTTCACCGAGGAAAATCAGTCCCAATTGCTTCACGAGCTTGCAGTCGTACTTCAGACAAAGATTCAAGATTCCGGCGTTCCCCCCCTCACCCCGTTTTCCCCTGAGTTTATTGTGACTTCTGAAAAACCACTGATGGTAGAGGTTTCAGCCAACCAGGAATTTGGCTTGGCTGTTGGGTATGGCGTATTGAACACGGACACAGACGAATATATTCCCGTGCAAGAGGTTACTAACTTTACCGGACAATCACACACGGTAACGGTGCCCGAAGGCCTTTCCAATGGTCGTTATCTTCTACAGGTAACTGTGTTTGATGGCTTGCTTCGTCAAGCTAGCTATGACAAACCCTTCGAAGTCGCCTCACTGTCTTCTCCGTTTGAAGTTTCAGCAATCAAAGACTCCACCCTAACCCAAAAACACCCCCACCAAAACGAAGGCGCCAACCCGCTCCTCACCCTCGAGAAGATCCAAGGCAAGGCTGCACGCTGCGCCGTCGCCTTTGATCTCGCCAACGAAAACGTCAACGGCCTGACCAAGGCTACACTCGTGTTCAAGATAGACCCTGCTTCTCACGTCACCGGTTGGGGTAACGGGGAGACCGTCTCAGCTCAAGCACTCTCGGCTGACTGGCTCGAAGGCAACGGGAAGAGCTTCGGATTCAAGAAGAAAGATGCGGTTGCGGGAAGCGGGTCGGGGACGACTTGGTTCAGCCCCATCGACGAAAATATTAGCAACGATTTCGCGAACAGCGTAAGTCAATGGAATGGCGGACAAAATGCCACCACGCCCGCAACAGCGCCCCCAGTCATCGTGACCAACCACACTTCCGGAACCCTCGAATTCGATGTCACCTCCGACGTCCTTAATGGCGCCGATAGCTGGCTCATTCTGAGAGACCAAGAAAACCGAGGCTCTCAGATCTCCTTTTTCTCCAAAGAGTCGGGACCAGACCTCGCCCCCAAGCTCATCCTGGATTTCGGCGACCAAGTGGCCAGCAACACGTCCAACAGCACCTCGCTCCTCGGACGCCTTGGATTCGGTTCTCACAACCTCAAGCTCAAAGCCGAACCCAGAGGCTCCGAACTCCTCAGCCTAAGAGAAATCCTCCAACAGAACCCAACACTAGCCTGGACCGGTCAAGGCCTAATCGGCCTCGCATCCGGCCCCAATCCCGTCCTCAACCACGCTTCTCAAAACGCCTATCGAGTGTGGCTGATGCAAGGCGTGGGTTAAAGTCGAAAGCCCGGGCCAGAGACCAGATCTCAATTTAACAACGCTTACTGTCCCACCAATCTCCCTGCGACGGAGCCACCTCTGACTCAAAATCCTGTGCGGCCGATTAAAAACCGTCCCTGGATTCACCCAGTGCGATCTACCGAATCCGAATCCAAAACAGGTATATTAAATAAAGGCTCCCAGGGGATGCAGTAAACGGCGCCAGGTGCGGTTTGGCGAGGTCTCAAATCGCCACTTTCTCTCTCACGCATGAAGAGTGAATTTTCCCGGGATACCTTCGTAAGCGAGGTTCGCCTTGAAGGTCGTGGGCACTCCGTACAGCGGTTTGGCGGCAAAGAGCGCTTCTCGGTCCTCGACACTCATATCTTTGAGTTCTTCATCCATCCGCTTGGCCTGGGCTATGGCCTCGTCGAACAGCGGTCGGTCGATGAAGCCGAGGTGCTCACCTGCCTGAGCACGGCGAATCGCGGACCGGGTGAGTTCCACCACCGAGCTCTCACCGTCCTTGACCATCCGGGCCTGATCGATAGCGCCGATCGACCCGAGCACAATGTCGCGCCGACTCAGCGTGTCCAGCCTCAGGGCCTTCATTCCCGGCACCTTCGCTAGGGCTGCGCGAACCTTCGGGTCGCCCTCTATCTCTTCGGTCTTGGATTCTGTAGACAAACCGGCCACTAGGCCAGCTTTCTGCATCGGCTGCCAGAGCTCATCCGAGCCCATTTTCTCCAGTAGGTGAGACTGGAGATGATAGAGTTGGAGTGGAACTCCGCCATCATGATGACAGCACGCCTCTCATTTGTGTCTATTCTGTCAATTGGCTTTCATTTTCAAGAAAGCCACGAGCCCTTTCTAGGGAGCATACGGGTCGAAGCCACCGCCTGCGACCCGAGGTCAGGGATTGAAAGGCTTAAGATAGACTGGTGAGTCTCCAACAGCAGGTGGCTCAAGAACTCAGGGACAACCCACAGAGCAGGCGCCTTGAAACTATTCCGCAAAGCCAACCGCGCTGCGCGGGCCAAAAGACCAGGCCACCCGCACGCTTACTGAAAACTCACAGTGTCCATAGACCTAAACATATTAGACCTAGCATCTTGTTACCTATTGACCTTGAGTTCACTCCTGTGCCTTCAGACATACCGAGTACGCCGCAGGGACTGTTCGCGCCGAGAAGCTCGCGTGTGGTTCTTGGGGACGCTAGGGTTTCTCTATTTGGCTGCAGATGAACTCTTCGATCTGCATTCCGAGTATGACCGGGCCATACATCGCTTTTTGCACATACAAGAAAGTGGTCTCACCGATAGACTCGATGATCTTTTGATCTTCGTGTACATCATGGCCGCACTTTTTGTAGTCTATCTTGAGAAGAAAGAATTTGCCCTGGTCTTTCGGACCCCAAGAGTTGCTCGGCTTTTCTACTTGGCGTTGAGCGCAGCGATTATCCACGTCATATTCGACATGCTTTCTAACCGAAAGGACATTGCTCGATGGCTCTGCCAAGACCAGCCACAACTCGATGCCAAAGTCGTCCATTCCTGTTTCAGTTTGCTGGAGCAAATCACCGAACTATCCGCAGAACTAGCCATGGCTCTATGCCTATTTCTGCTTCTCAGGCAACAGTTCTTGCTACCCCCACAGAAACGAATCGCTCCGCCTTAAGCCTATCAGCACGAAAGGACTTCCAACGAGGGCCGAGCACATTCCCCAGTGCGCAGACGGCTGGCCGAGGGTTCTATACAAAAGAGCAAATTTTCCTGGGGCACCTCATGGTTGCCGGCCCTGTTCCCTTTGCTCTGTAGCTTTTTCATAAATGGCTACAACATCGACTTCCCCGTAGGCTTCCATGCCGATGAAGTCAAAAAGTTCGGTTTCGTGGAGAATAATCAAACCGATTTTCTCCATCCGATCCTACTTCTGCAAGCCGGACGCCTTTCTCATTCAATCTTTGGGGAAGCAACCGGATGGGACATTTCTCTCTCTTGTCGCCTTGTCTCTGCTCTAGCCGGCTCTGTCATAGTCCTTGCCGTCTTCTTCATCGCGAAACGACTCTTCAGAAAACAAGCCTGGTTGGTCGCAACGAGCGTTGCCGTCTCCCCTTTGGTAGCCGTTCACGCTCACTATTTTAAGGAGGACGCGCTGTTCACAGCTTGTCTCTTCCTCTCGCTCATTGCGTTCATTCGTTTCCTCCGGAACCAGAGCGTCGGCAATCAAGTCTTGTGGGCCCTCTGCACAGGCTGTGCCCTAGCCTGTCAATACAAAGGTCTGTTGCTATTCTTGCTCTATGCCCTTTTTTGTAGAACCGCTCTAGAGTCGGAGAAGCGACCGAGCAAGGCGTCCTTCCTTCGTTTTCTTTTCGGTTCGTGTTTGGTGGCTTTTCTTCTCAACTACCCTATACTGTGGCAATCCCGACGTTTTGTGAACTCTGTCCTCAAAGAGTTACGGCATTCTGCCCAGGGACATACTCTCAAGATAGACGCCTGGTCACAAGGATTCACCTTTCACCTGCGTCACAGCTTATGGGATGGATTGACCCCTGCCATCGTCGTTTTTGCTATCGCCGGGATCTTAATGACTCTCCGTTTCTGGAGCCAGATGTCTTTAGAGCGCAAACTCCTTACACTTCAGGTCTTGGTTTTCTACTTCGCTCACGAACTCTCTCCGCTCAAGCCCTTCCCCGGATACGCACGCTATATGATGCCCGCTACTCCAGGGCTTGTCATCTTAGCTTGGTGTTTCTTCTCAGACCTCAATCTCAGAGTTCGAATGGGCCGACTAGGTCGCAGCATGATGTGGTGTCTAGGTCTTGTTCTTTTGCTCCTGATACCCGGGCAACGATGTGCCAGGTACTTGAGTCATTTTGACGAGAGCGACACTCGCCTTCACTTGCAGAATTGGCGAGTGAACCGAAAGAACGGTCCTGATGACTATGTCTTCAGCAGATACACTTCAACAAGGCCCAGTGACAAGGCGCTTTTCCGAAAACATCTCAAGGACCCCGGTCAGGTTCGATACCTGGTGGTCAGCAGTTTCTACTATGACCGTTACCACTTGGGCCGTCACTTAGAGGGCCAAGATGAGAAGGTTCATCAAGCAGCCGAACACTTGGAACGCCTCTTTGAGACCTACCACTACCTGGAATTCCGTCCAGAGTATCCCAGTTTTGCTTTTTCCAACCCCACAATTCGAGTGGTGGACACCCACTCTCCCCGTCGAAGCTCAGAGCCGAGGCCGGTCAACGCGCCCTAAAAGCTCCCTGGCGCTCTCACGCACCTCTCCAGTCTTCAGCAGAGGCCTCAACCTGACTTGCTGGAAGGTGGTGGCGGAAGGTCCATATATGTCTATTAGGTTTCTTTGCTTTTTCATTTTCGCGTTGCTGCTTCTTATTTCACCAGGCTTAGCGCAAAAAAAGGAGGATCTGGATTACTCTGAGGATCAGAGTGATTACTCACAATTTCTTAGGGACAACCCTGGGCATCGTGCATAAGCCGTGGCTCGAGCTCTTCGTGGACCATGTCGTTTGAGACCTCCGGCTTGAAAAGAGAAGGGCTACCAGAGGGGGTCAGGAAATCCATCTGGTGGCTCCTATTGTCGAGGACATGTCTCATGGGCTGTGTCCACTGCTTACAACGCTTCACAAGAGATGTTGGCCTCGCCCGGTCCAGTTAGCTTGCTTTCGTCTTTTCAGATGGCTCGCTTGCCAGAGGTCAGCTCAAGTGCCCGTGCCTCCGTTTATGCGGCCTCGCATCCACAGACATGGGGAGCACGAAGGCCCATGGATCGAAGACGCTTTTGAACGATAATTTTCGACCCTTGCCCCCTTGTCGCTCTCGCGAACTTACATCCCCTTGAGATGGACGGACTACTACTGGCGATACGAGTTCCTGCCTCACCAGGAGCTACAGGATTTTGTCGATCTGATGCTAGAGCCAGAAAAGCCTTACTTCACGGTGCTTCAATCGTTCCACGGTATTCAACAGGAGTTGCCGAACGACGTGCTGGTGTTTGCCGCGGGAGGGCCGGGCGGTGTGCCCATTCCACTCATCAGAAAGGATCTTGAGTACTCTTTTGAGCCCTCTAAAGAGTACAAAGTGACCTTTCAAGGCGACTTTGGTACCACCCGGAAGAGAACCGTCGATGTGCGGCGTCTGATGCACGAAAAGCTAGCCGGTCGGAAAGACTTTCACTTTCTGAATCCAGACTCGCCAGAAAACTACTATACCGCGTTGGCGAAATCGGAGTTCGTGCTGTGCCCGCGCGGTGCCGGTCCGACCTCCTTTCGGCTGCATGAGTCTTTGAGCCTCGGAGCCATTCCCATCTACATTTGGGAGGATGTCGAGTGGCTACCGTACCGAGAGGAACTCGACTGGAGCCAACTGATCGTGAGCATCAACTACCGCCATATCGACGAGCTACCCGGGATTATCGAGGCCATGCCCCCCGACGAGATAGCTCTCAAGCAAAAGTACATCCGAGAGCATCACAAAGAGTATTTTTCTCTCAACGGTGTCTGTCGCTACATTTTGAGGTCCTTGGACCAAGAGGAGCACCGAAGGTGAAGAATTTTGTCGTCGTCACACTTTTGAACAGGGGTTTTCTAGCCAGAGGGGAGGCTCTCTTTCGCTCCCTGCATCGCTTTCATCCAGACACTCCCGGAATGGCCCTCCTGGTGGATCGCTGGCCTCAGGACAGACCACGGCCATCGGAATTTGGCACCGTCACACTAGACGAAGCTGGACTAGCAGAGCCAAGACGTCTGTTCAGATTGACCTCGTATGAGCGGGTCCTCACTTTCAGAAGTCTCGCCATGCAGATAGCCTTTGAGCGATATCCCCAGGCTAAATCCGTTCTCTTTCTGGATGCCGACATGCTGGTACTGAGTCCTCTGACACCGATCTTAGAATCTCTGGCAGGTCATGCGGTGTTGCTGACACCCCATCTGCTCGAACCCGACAGCAACCTACCCCTACAAGAGCATCAACTCAACCGAGTAGGTGTCTTCAATGCGGGAGTGATCGGAGTCACGCGTGAGCATGGGAGTCCGGTCTTGGATTGGTATGAAGCTCGGCTTGAGCGGGATTGTCTGTTCGATCACAGTCGAGGCCTGCACCTCGACCAGAAATGGCTAGACCTCATACCCTCCCTGTTCGAGCACACGGTCATCTACCGACACGCTGGCGCTAACGTAGCCTATTGGAATCTCTGCGAGAGACAACTTGAACGTGGCCCCGAGGGCTATAGGGTGGGGGAAAGTCCTTTGCTGTTGTTCCATTTTTCCGGTTGGTCCGAGCGGGCTCCAACCCGTCTCTCACACTACCTCGGCGGAGGGTTCTCTCCCCCCGAGGACTCCGCACTCTCAGAACTCCTGAAGGACTACTCCCAACAGGTCATGGAAAGCTCTTACGCCGATCTGTTGGGCGAACCCTCGGCCTATGATTTCTACCATTCCGGTGAGAAAATCTCGGACCTGGACTCGATGATTTACGAGGCCCTGATCGAAGAGCAGCTCCCGGACGACTACGACCCCTACGGTGGCCTGCCGATCGACTGGAGAGTGCGCACACTGCGTCTATTCGAGTACCTGATGAGAGGAGTTCCCTGGAGCCACGACAGCATGAGGCATTTGCCCGGCTTTAAGACTCTCGTCAAACTTATGCGTCGCCGAGATCGATAGGTTCCAAATTTCCCTTTTCCAGATCATCAAGGAAATGGTGAAAGGCCTTCAAAAATCCGTTCCGCGTGATGTCCTCTCTGATGACTGACTGCGCCGCAGCTAGAGCGTCTTGTCCTGCCTCCGAGGAGAGGACGGTGTGGATCTTTTCAACAGCGTCCTCGTCGCTGCGATAGCGAGCTTCTGGCTGCGAAACGATCTCGACCTGACCACCGGAGTCATGAACGAAGGTCAGACAGCCCCCGAGTACCAGTTCCGCCACAGCCATGCCGTAGTGCTCCTCAATCATTCCGTGTATTCCGTATTTGTGACTCCCGATGAGATGATCGAGTTCATCTCGCGGCATGTCCAGATGGATTTCGAGCCACTGTCTGCCCTCTGCCTTCAATTCTCTCATTTCCTGGAGCAGGTTATCGTCGCCTCTACCTCCCACGAGCGTCAGACCGACATCGTGGCCCAGGTCGCGAACCCGATCGATGATCGCGACAAGCTGCGGCCATCGTTTGCTACGACTCAGGCGACCGATGCTCAAAAACGCGTTTCGCCGCTCGGTGAGGCGAGGTGCCTGACCGAGAGATGGCGGATGAATAACTCGGTGAACCGGTGAGGAATAGAGTCTCTGATAGGCGCGCCCCGACCAGCGCGAATTGGAAACCGTCAAGTTATTCTGAACAGCTGAAAGCTCCCAACCAGAGAGTCTTAAACAGACCTGACCATAGAGCTTCCAGACCAACGTGATGAACCTAGAATCGAAAGGATTGGGGGGAGACTTCCAGTCGGCCGGTGGGCAATTCGGATGATGGATATACTGCAAGCACGGTGGTCCCAGGTCTAGTTCGTTGAAGGCTGAAAAACAGTGACGAAAACCGGGGCGAAGCTGCTTGGCTCGCCGCATCAGCCAATGCACTCTCAGCAAGTGGTGCGGAACCATCGCTCTGGTCAGAAGAGACCGGACCGCGGGTGCAACTGTCACAGTCTTGAGATTCTTTCCGCTGAGACTGGTCCCGTAATAAGCGTCGATCTCAGCAAAATCAGGTGGGTCCCAGGTCAACACGGTTACCTCTCCCCGCGAAGAGAGAGCCTCCAGCATCCAGTTTGCCACTCCCTCGCCTCCACCGGGCGGACAAAGAAATGGATTTACAAAGAGATAATCCGTCATGGGTATGCAAGAACCATAGACACTCAATGACTCAATAGCCAGTCTCGTTCCTCCTGGCCGCCCCGCCATGGTCTCTGGAACGCCGGGTAGTGAAAGAGATATCGGTCCTCATCCGAAACGCGCAGGTCCACCTCCGGGCGTACCTCAGGGTTCCAGATTCCGGCTACCGGCAAGTCGATCCGAACCGCCTCGGAAAGCCAAGCCGCCCACCAGGAAAAAGTGCTGACCGAAAGGACAATGTTCTTGCTCGACCTTAAGAAGCAGAAGTCTTCCTCCACGCTCCCACTGCGGACCTGGGCTCCAAATAGGCGAGAGAGCTTCAGAACCATAGGGTCGTCCTTGCTCTCCGTCACGATATGGATCTTCTCCCATTTTCCTTCCTCGATGATCTTCTGATAATAAGAAAAGGGAAGCGCCGGATAGTCTGGATGAACCGGAGCAGGACTGTCTTCACACCACAGGTCTCCCGCACGAATGTGGATGCTCAGATCGTTCTGCCCAACAGCATACCGATTGTCCATCCGCAGCCATTCATTTTGAATGACTTTCTTGTAAGCCCTGAAGTACTCATAGCGCTGAAAAAAACCATCGAGGATTATCCGCTTTCCAGAGCCACCGGCCAGAACGGCATCGAGGTCAATGAGATGCCCCTCCAAAACCTGATGTCTACCCAATAGAGACAGCCACCATCTCCCCCGAGAGCCCACATTTGGAAATCCCGGAATCTTTCCGGCCCTCAATGGCAATTGGAGTTCCTCGGCCAAAATTCGACCTAGGCAATATTGAAAGAGTCTATTTCCAAGCCTGCCCCTATACCGTACCTCGACCTTACCCATTGAGACGGCAAGCTTTGACCCTGCTGGCTGGCCCCCTTCTGCTGAGAGTGGAACCCAGCGTGACGGCTAGAACATCGTTGAGCTAAAAAGCTCTTTGGGGAAAGGGGAAAAGGCCTGACTTAGAGGTGGTCATTCGCCAGAAAACAGTCCAATCCGCGAGTGGAGATAAGTCCAGCTTGCTGAGTGTCGTCTGGATGGGAGTTCCAGCCCATTTTCGTTTTTTGGAAGCGATACAGAGTCCAAAACCTGCTACGCGTACATGCGCCCGGCGACTACATGATGACGCGTGACCAGATAGAGGATTCCGTGCTCATTCACAATCCTGAGAGAGAGCATTGGGATGGATGTCGGTTTTCATGTCTGAAAGGGATAAGTTTCAACTGCCAAGTACTGAACTGGTTCGCTGGGGCTGGAACTTCTTTTGGAGTTCCTGCGTCGAAGTGGGCAGAAGCGCTCTTTAAGCGAACTGGGAGGCAAAATCAATGAAAAAACACTTTAAAATGAAACTCTTCTTAGCGGGAGCGGTCTTAGGCCTCGGCCTGGCCGGGTGTGGGTCGTCGTCACAAGACTCGTTCGCACTGACCGGAGCGCAGCCGCAGCCGGGCTTTACCGTGACCGAACCGACCACTCTGCAACGAGATGGAGATGTGGTCGACTCCGTGGAACTCGAAGCGTTCGATGCTCAGGGCAATCGGTTGCAGATAGGGGGGGTTCTGGCTCAGACGACAGAGGATGACTACGAACCCGTCATTCTTCCCTTCAGCACGACCATGAACTTTCCACCCCTTCCCGAGGGTACGGCGTCGGTAGAGTTGGATTACCTGAGAAACGGTGGGTACACGCTGTACCGAGCGACGATGCCGGCTAGTGCCGGTGGAGGCCTGGCTGCCGACCCGGATGAGCAACCGACGAACGCCTCGACCTCGAAATGGGAACTGGAAGAGGACGGAAGCGGCGGCTTCAGCCTGAAGGTGACCCCGACCAATGCGGGCGTTCAGGGCGATACCACAGACTACACCATCAAGGGTATCTGCTACTCGCCGTGCCCCATCAACGTACTCGGCGACGGGGCTCCCAATATCGGCGACTTCTTCTTCGATGAACAGATCAACCCCGTTACCGGCAATACCGACTTCTTTAACTGGTTCGGTTTGTGGGGCAAGGGAAGCCTGGGGGATGGCTTCTACGCCCGACAGGATATCGAGAGAATACGGGATTTGAAAGCCAATACCATCCGGACTTACTCCATGCTGAGCCGACAGCAAAACGATCGTATTGCCAACCCGGAACTCCCCGAGTTTCCTGACCCCGAGACCAAGTATCATTTCCAGCACAAGGCGTTTCTAGACAGGTGTTGGGACAATGGAGACGATCCGGTGTATGTGATCGTGGGTATTCCCACACCACCGGATATGCTCTATGAGAGTCTCCAGAATAACACCCCGGAAAAGATCGCTTTCTACGATTTCGTGCTGCGAGAAACCATCGCCGACCTGGCAAACCATCCGGCGGTATTGGGTTTCACTATCCAGAACGAGGTCAATGACGGGAAGAATGCCTTCCCTGGTACCGGCCCTGGCGGACAGATGGCAGCCGACAACCTCAACACGGGTCTACAGAACAGTGCCTCTGATTTCTACTGGGGTAAGGTGAAGGAGCACTCCGACTACGCCAAGGCCACCGCCCCCGACAAGCTTGTGGGCATTGTCGTCCACGACTTTCGCGAGATCGCGCAGTATGCATCGAACTTTCCCACACCGCAGGACTCGTATTTGGCCCGTGCCAGCAACCTGGATTTTGCCGGAATCAACACCTATCAAACCGTGAACTACAACGACCAGTACGACAAAGGCTGGGGTGCTGTGACCGGCGCCGCCCGTAAAGCGGTCCTCTTCTCGGAGTTGGGATTTCCCGCGACCACGCGAGAGGGTAACGACCCGACAACCATCCACGACACGGCAGAAAGCCGGCAGAATACGGCCGATCTGGTGGCTAAAATGCTACCTCAAGCCTTCACCAATTCGGTGTCTATCGGGGCCTGCTACTTCGAGTTCAGCGATGAGTGGTGGAAACAGGTGGAAGATTCTAGGCAAGAGATCATCAACGGAGAGACGGAAACTATTCGCAATGTACACAGATGGTACGGAGGCAACGCCGCTTCAGGCTTCCCCAACGGATTTTGGGATGAGGAAGGGTTCGGGCTCTTTTCCATCGCCCGTTACGAGGGTCTGGAGAACAGTGATCCCGTAATCGTTTACAACAACAATGGGGATGCCATCGGTCCGGACCGCCGTTTCGATCGATTGACCGAGCGCACCGAGATCACGTCGGTTGTGCAGGATGTGTTCGAGTCGCTCTGATCGGATCTGAACAGACACGTATAGAGAGTCGCCGGCACGGCGGCTCTCTATACGTCCATGGGGGATGCTATGGACCTATCCGGAACTGCAATGCTCCGAGGGCTTGGTGAAGAGGGAGACCGGAACCGACTGAAGGCGCTCACCTTGCAGTACAACGCCTTCAGCCGACCACTATTCCCCGAGCGGTTTCGCTTTCTCTCTCCTGAGTTGGTATTCGATTTGTTGAATGCGACACGTTCGCTCACTCGGCTCGTCGTCATTTTTTCCATAGATCCGTGCCTTCAGGCCCCAGCATCGCTCCAGGATGGAGAGGCTGCGATCGTCCTCTTTGCCTGAGTCGGCTTCGGCCATAACAGTGGCCAACTCCGTCTCGGCCTGGGTGAGTTTTTCTTCCTGAATGAGAAGGGATATCCGGTCTAGTCTCAAGCTCTGGCGGCGATGGGGTGTTGTTTCAGCATCGATGGCCTCATCTAGGATGGCCAAGGCGGATTCCCACTGTGCGAATCGTTCGTAAAGAGCGAAGAGAAGTTCTCTCATGTCTCGGCGACGTTCTTCGGTTTCGCAACGTTCAAAAGCCGCTTTGAGATGAGCTTCGGCTTGAGCAAAATCCCCGTTCTGGGCGTGGGCGCGAGAGAGACGGTACAGCTGCCTGACGATATGCTTGTTGGACTGGCTGTCCAGAGCGATTTCGAGTGCCGACTCTCGAAGAGCCAAGAGCTTCTCGGCGTGCTCTTTCCCGGCATCCCAGTTTCTGGTTAGTGAGGCGCGATAGATCGCTTCCTCTTCAACATCGGACAACTCATTTAATAGGCGCAGTTCGGCCTCGGTATTCAGTTCTCCCGACGTGTCAAAAACGTAAGGGGAATCTGTCACATGGATTGGCTTTAATTCCGACTGGGACGATTCGAGACTTTGTCCGAGAAAGAGTCCAAGGGCCGCTAAAGCCAGGATGATTGATAGACGACATTTCATAAAGTAGACACTCCTTGTGACCTCAATGGTCGTGAAGAAGGCTTGTTTATTCCGACTCGACCGTGTCAGGGACCATTCCTACTGTCTTGGGATGCCCCAGCGTTGACGATAGGAGGCAGTCCATAGGGGTGTAGACCTATCTCAACTCGATCGAATCCCCAAACCAGGAACGCCCAATCCCAAACTGCATTAGCCAGACTTGAAGCATCATTCCAAAGATCATGGCGGCTAGAATTGCTTCGCTGTCGAGCCTGAGGCGTGAGGTGAGCGAGGTCAAGTTTTAGGCAATAGCATCGCTAGACTACTCCTTCGAGGACGTAGCCCCAGCCTGGGGGAATCTGGCTTGTCTCGTCTTCAAATTGGCGGGAGCCCTCTTCGTAGAAATTATGACTCGCTTTTTCGCCATGAACGAGTCGGGGTCCGAGAGATGGCTTGGTTGTGGGCTCTCTCGAGAATCAGTTCTTGAAATGTGTGCCCATGGTGTGCCAACTTTTTTGAACGAACAAGAGTCGCTACGCACAGCCAAAACGTTCGAGACATCAAAAGAGCCGATCAGTTTCTCGTGGCGACCAACGCCAACTAAAAGGCTTTCCCTGCGCACGCTTCTTGAATTCCGGGTCTTCCTCAACCCTTACAAACCTACCGAGAGTGACTGCACCGACCTTACTGGCCCCGGCCTGTTTAAGTATCCCTGCTGCACTAAAGAGATGAGATCCAGAAGTAAAAAGGTCGTCCAAGACCATTACACTACGCCCCTCAACGTCATTGACCACTTCGAAACGAGTAAGGTCAGGCTCTCTCCTCTTGGTTTCATTGCCTGTAGCGCGTAAGGTAGCTGTCGAACCTTTGTAGACTTTGCGAGCGATCCATTCCATGGGGTCACTGTCACGTCGAGTCGACGGAATCCAGGAAATAATGTCTGGACCAAAATTGGCAACCCAGATGTCTTTATTCTCACGAAGTGATCTGTGAAGGACAATCGCAAGGTCAATTCTGATTTGTTGCTGCAGCGCCGTTGGTCTGGGCGCCTTATAGGTCATAAGATCTTGATAAAACTGTCCATCGTCAAACGCCAATGAGATGGGGTAGTAATAGTCCAGCTCGTGCCCGTTCAGAAAATCTGGATGTTTACTACACAGAAAACAAGTCGAGTAGCTCTTATTTCTCAGCGGACCGCGACAGAGCATGCAGCCACGGTCTGCGGGCGGTGACTGTAGCCTATGCGCAGCGAACTCAGCGCAAGTGCGGTCATATCTTTTCACGGCTAGAAGCTCAGAGCCAGCTGTTCAAACTCAGCCTCGGAAGAGTCAAGAGTATCATCAAGCGGGCCGTAGAGGTCGCTTGGCTTCTCTATTACAAAAACCCCAGGTTGGCCCAGCATCTCACGTGCCCAACTAGCCTTCTTTAAAGCGAATTTGGTGAAGAAGACCTTTCGACCGTGCTTCAATGCCCCTCTGGCCTGGCTTCTCGTTCCACTCTTCTCGTTAGCTTCCACCACAACAGTAGCTAAGGCGATTCCGGACATCACGAGATTCCGCATTGGAAAATTATGCCTCTGAACCGGCGTTCCGGGAAAAAACTGAGTGAGTACCGCTCCCTTTGCTGAAATCCGGTCCTGTAACTCCCTATTCTCCTTGGGGTAATAGCCGTCGATTCCGGTTCCTATGACTGCAACCGTATCACCTTCGGCATCGAGGGCCGAAACGTGCGCAGCTTTATCCACACCCGCCGCCAAGCCTGATACTACACAGTATCCATGCTGTGAGAGGTGTCTGCTCAATCTTTTCGAGTATTCGAGACCCTCCTCGGAAGCGTCTCGGCTCCCCACTACGGCGACGCACCGGGGATGACTAGGAACGCTCCCCTTGAGATAAAGAAAGGGGGGACGATCAAAGACGGTTTTGAGATTCTGCGGATATTCTTCATCCACTGTAG
>CAZVVF010000010.1:0-16155 GCA_964630575.1 uncultured Burkholderiales bacterium
CCTCTTGGAACGGAACGCCCTTCTTATTCTGATCGCTCTGAAATTGACCGAGCGTATAGCGGGCCTCATACCCAGCGACCCGTCCATCGAGGCCGTCGTCGCCCGGTGCGAGCCAGGAGACCGATACGCTCTCTGGTGTTGCCGACTCGATCTTCAGGTTTTGAACCGCTGCTGGCGGAGTTGTATCCTGCTCCAGCGCGCGTCCAACATGGAGTCGTCCACCGCTGATGATTCGACTCCCGTACTTTTCTGGAAGTTGCTCAAGGTTGTTCATCAAGAGAAATTTGAGGTCTTCATTGTTGATGCCCGGATGGGCCGTCGCCAGCAAGGCCGCTGCCCCGGCGACATGAGGGGTGGCCATCGAGGTTCCACTCATAGAGCCGTACTTGTTGCCCGGTAGCGTCGAGGTGATATCAACACCGGGAGCGGCCAACTCAACGGACTTCTCGCCGCGATTGGCAAACTTGGGGAATTGGTCGTGTCGATCGTGGGCTGTCACGGAGATGATGTTCTCCAGGGGATAGTCCGCTGGATAGACTGGCCTCAAGTCGTTGTCATAAGCCTCGTTTCCGGCAGCACAAACGAACAGGCAATCCGAATCTGCAAAAGCATCGAAGACGAGTTGATTGTACTTGTCCCCTCCCCAACTGTTGTTCACGATCCTCGCCCCGGTCTTGGTTGCATAAACCAGCGCCTTGATAGCATCCGATGTGGAACCGGCTCCTTCACTGTCGAGAAAGCGAACGGGAAGAATCTGAGCCTCTTGATTGATCCCGGTGACACCTTTTCCGTTGTTGCCAACGGCGCCGATGGTACCTGCCACATGCGTTCCGTGACCGTTCTCGTCGCGAGGGTCCGCACTGCCGGAAGCGGCATTGTAGCCATTCACGTCATCGATCACACCGTTGCCATCGTTGTCGATGCCATCTCCGGGGATCTCGCCCTTGTTGACAAAAATGTTGGCCTTTAGATCTTGATGGTCGATATCCACACCGGAATCGATCACGGCAACAATGGGCCCTGTGCGACTGCCGATACTGGCTTGCCAGGCCTTCTTGGCCCCCACATCGACGCCGGCCACTCCACCATCTTGTCCGTGATTGTGAAGCCCCCAAAGGCTATCCTCAAGGTCGTTGGGCTCTAGGGGTTCGGACTCATCGCTGGTGACCTGAGTGCGAACGATGTCGTTTGACTCGGCAACGGAGACTCGGGGGTCATCCCTCATCAGAACGAGAGCTTCAGCAACGGTGAGATTCCCCTGCAAATCCAGAAGCATCAAGCGCTCCGAACTCGCCTGCGACGGCTTCAGGCCGGAGGTGTCGATCTCCTCAAGGAGTTCACTCCCATATTCTTTTGCAAAATCGGTCAAACTCGAGATTTCATTCTTTACCCGTACCAAGACTTGGTCAGGAACGTACTCGTAGTTGTCCAGAAACTTCTGCTGGGCTGCGACCTCTCCGCGCAAACGACGAAGCCGACCGACCAGAGTCGAGGGTTCGTCGCTAGAGAGAGTCGCAACATCTTTTTGTGGGATCGGGGAGACAGTTTCGCAAGCCGTAGCCTTACAACCGTTCTCTTTCTGACCAGTGAGGTGAGCAGCCAATACTGGTTTTACCTTGAGCCCAATTATCATGACACCAGGCTATCCGGTCACAGTCACTAGAATGTGAACACCGGGTAAATAAAGTGTTCGCCTGTGGGTTCTGCTATCGGCTGCAGAGAGCCACCCAGGCGCCCCAAAGAAAAAACCGCCCGACAAGCGGGCGGTCCAAAGTCTTCAAGAGACTCCAAGCGAAGCCACTAGGCGGCCTGATCAGGACCGGCTTGGGTCACAGGAATCGCTCCGCTCTGAACTTGATTGGCGACATACTGAACCGCTGGGATGGCTCGCTGCAGAAACTGAAGCTGGTTTGCCGCGGCCGTGTCGCCCTTTTTCGCGGCCACTTCGAGAGCAGCCAGTGCGGACGGGTCCTTACCCAACTCGGCATGAAGATAGAGGCGCATAGCCTTGTTCGGGTCGACCGAGAGGGACTTCGCCAACTCGACGATACCCGGGTCGGCCAAAACGGTTTGAACGACCGGCCCACTCATGCTCTGCTCAACACCTTGAGCCACGGCTTCTGGGTCAGGCTTGACGTTCTGCATGATGTACTGGAGAGCCGCCTGTCCCACCTGATAGGTTCGAACAGTCTGCATTTCCCCAGCTTCGAGGCGCCCGTTGAACTCCGCCGCCAAAGCCGGATTCAGATCCGCCTGAGCCAAGGTCAAGTAAGCTTGCTGAACCTCTTCGGTCGGCAGGTTCATCCCGGCTGCGAGTTGCTTAAAGCCCTCTGAGTTCAGAGCCCCTACAACATCAGGACTCTGCTCTAGCCAAGCTTTGACCTTGGGGTCCTCCGCTGGGTTCGCGGGGGCCTCCGAGGATGGCACAAAGTCGGCTCCTCCTTGGGTCACTTCGGCTGCAGTCCGAAGCATCGCCTTATCGATGACGTCGAGCATCTCCGCTTTCGCGGTGTCCACAGCACTCCCGCTCTCGTCCGCCAGGCGAGACTCCAAGTCTCTCGGGTCGTGAAGCAGTTGTGACTTCATCAATCCCATGTAGAGACCCTCGACTTCGTCGGCGGATATCCCAAGCTCTTTAGAGGCGTCCTTAACGCTCTTCTGGTCGAGGACCTTGGCCTTAAATTCGTGGTCCACAGAGCGCTCGAAATACGTGTTCTCGACTTCCCTGCGAGCTCCATCCCAAAGATTCAGCAGCTCTGGTTCTTTCTTTTCGAGTTGCTGACGCACTTTGTTGAGTTTCATATTGGCTGCGACCTTCGTCTGTTGGGCTTGGGCCTCATCCATACCCTGGAGAGCACTGGGCGTGTTCAGCAGAGCGAAGGCGTCTCCCAACTCTTTGGCCAGCTCGGGTTGTTTGGAGGACAGACCCCTGAAAGCGTTCTCCATTCGCGCTTCCGGACCCTGAAGAGCAACCCTCTTCGGTCCTGAGTCCGTCTCACTCAGTTGCAGCGGTGTGTTGAGCGTCCGCAGCGCCCCACTCGCCAACTCAACCTCCCCGGCGGACACACCGACCTGTTGGCGGTAACCCACTTCTTTCATAAGAAGCTCCAGGTTGTCCTTATCCTCGGGACGCTGGAGCGCGTCCATGTAGCGAGTGTAGAGGTCGACACCGAGGTCCCGTTCCATCATCGCCAAAATGCGACCCGCCTTGAAGACCTCTGTTCTCGCCAACACCCTCGCGGCATCTCGGTCTCCGGCCTGAGAATCGACCATCAGTTTTTCCAGCTTGGAGGGAGTGTTCTCTATATAGAGCGACTCTTCGAACTGCTCCCGAAGCGTATCGGTAGGAAACTCGAGTTCCTTGACCCGGCTCTCAACCCGTTTGTCACTCAAGACCTTGTCCGTAACCGGACTCTTCATCTCCAAGGCGATGTCCCGAGCGAGCCACTCTGCCTCGACCTCTAGAGAAAGAGCCTTGAGCTCCTCTTGGAAGACAGCCAGCCCAGGCTTGGCCTCATCGGGTGCATTCTTGATGGCATCGCCGATGTGCTTCATGTACTGCTGACGCTCCTGGGCACTGTCCGCGCCCGCATACTCCTTGGCCAGCCGGCCCATCTCATGGTAGTAGCCACCGTACTCGGTCTTGAGAGCTTTCAAAGGGTTTAGCCCCTTCGAGGGCCTCTCGGTGAACAGCCCCGGTTGAGCTTCCTTGAGGTCGGCCAGCTTTTCGTTCAACCTCGTCGTAAAATCGTCGGCGAGCTTTCCGGTCGCCTTCTCAGCACTGCGTCGAGTCTTGCCCGACTCACCGAACCAACCCGAGACGAGCCCTTTGACCTTGGTCGCGAATTCTTTCACCTTATCAGGGAAGAGAGCCGCGCCAATGGCTAGAGGAACAATGGCCAGCGGAGCTGCTGCTGCAATCCCCATGCCGGCTCCCAAGGTCATACCGAGAGCAGCACCGACGGAGCCTACACTCGTCAGGATCATCTTGTGTTTATTCCGCGACTTCTTGTTCTCGGCCAGCAGCGTGGAAATAGGCACGCGCTCGGTCTTCCAGGAAAGGTCGGCCTGCTGCAGGTCTCGTTCGACCATCGTCTCGCCTTTGGCCCTGGCCGCCTCGAGCTCTTTCTTCTCTTTACCCAACTCCCGGAGTTGAGAGATGGACTGACCGGCCCAAAGCGCTCCTGCCGGAGCCATCGCCGCAACGCCGACGGCTCCAACGGCGCCGATCCCCAAAACCATGTTTCCTATCGATATCATACCGCCGGACATAGCCGTGGCGAGTAGGCGCTGCTTGCGCTGCTCCTTCTCGACTTGCTTCAATCGCTCTGAAATCGGGATCGAGACCATACTGTCCAAAGCGGAGGTCGCGCGGCGCAGGGTCGGGTTCATCCCCTCAATGACGCGGTCGACATGAGTCTCGCCCTTGGCAGCAGCGGCCTCGAGTTCAGCCTTCTCTTTGGAGAGGTCCTTGAGTTGAGCCAGGGAGTTGAAGACCATCCCGCCGTTGCCCAGAATCAATCCTCCACCAGCCAGAAAGGGGGCTGCAGCCGCTGCGCCTGCCATCCCAGCAAAGCCCGCAACACCAGCGCCAGCCAAGCTTCCTATCAGGACTGTACCGCCAGCCACGGCCAACATCGCCGAGGAGCCGAGTTGCAGGTTGGCCTGCCTGACCGCTGTCTCCAGCCGAAATCTCTCATTTTTGCCCGAGACGTGAAAAGACTCACCATTGGCCGTCTTCATCTCCACGAGGTCGCCCTCTGATTTTTTCACTTGCTGATCGAGGTAGCCCAATTGGGCCTTGGCGTCCTGTTTTGCCTCAAGATTTTGGTTGACAGAAAAGCCGAGCGTCCCCAGCGCTAATAGCGGGGCCAACGGAGTCAGCAAAGGAAGTTTCATAACCCCGGCCAGGGAACTCCCGGAGAGACTTCCCAAGGTCTTGGTCACATTGTTGACGACGGCTCGGTGACTCTTTACCTTCTGGGCCTCCTTGGAGAGACCCAAGGTCGCTTCGAAACCCTCCGGAATAACCACCGACCCCTTGGGCACCGACATCGAGTTGGCCCCCAAGATACCCTCACCCTGAGCCAGCAGTGTGGGGGTGAAATTCTCGAGTTTGGGCTGCCCGGTTTCAGGATCCACTTCGAGCAGCTCTTTAGGGACTTCGTGGGTACGCGCTACATTGACCGTCTCGGAATTGTTGGTGTCGTGGAGCGCTACAGCCTCAATACGACCTTCCGGCCCGACCCCGTCACCCAAGATGGCCTGTTTCACCTCGGGGAAAATGGCACCTTCCTTCTCTAGCCTGGCCCTGTCATCCTTATTCACAAAAGCCAGAGTCATCGCCGACTCGTAGCCACCCTTGCCATCATCGGTGGTCCGCAGTGCATCGGGCGCTACGTCTACAACGATTCCGAGCGGGAGCGAATCGGTACTGGAGTCGCTAGGCGCACCACTCTCTTGAGTCTTGCCCGCGCCAGCGGTTGCCCCCTCGGCATTCGCCGCGGCGCTCTTCGGCGCGTCCGTCGCGCCAGTTTGGGGCTGACGCTTGATGTGGCTTTTGGGCTTTCCCGAATTGATGGATCCTGATTGCATATGTACCCTTCCGAAGGCGCGTGTCCCTAGCCGGGACACATTGATGGATACTTCATTATAGAGAGGTCATCCGCGGTGCTCAACATGAAACATGTAACATGTTTGTCACAACCACCGCATAATAGTTCACTTCTTGGACCTCTTCTTCTTCCCATAGCCGTTGAGATCCCGTATAATCGGCCCCGTGTCCACGACCGGTTTGCCGCCGCTATTCAAACGTCTCCCCCGTAACCCTCAAGAGCGTACCCTCGATGGTAAGCGAAACCTCAAAGATTTAACCCCGTCCGAAATGGAAGAGTTCTTCCTGGAGATCGGCGAACCCAAGTATCGCGCGAAGCAGATCCTCAAGTGGATCTATTCTCGTGGGGTGACCGACTTCGAGTTGATGACGGACCTCTCCAAGAAGCTCAGGGCCAAACTGCAGGACACGGCCATCATTCCCACCCTCTCTCTGCGCAGAATGTCGGAGAGCAAAAGGCATGACACGAGGAAGTACCTCTTTGAACTACCCCAGGGAGGCGAGGTCGAGAGCGTGCAGATGCGCTACTCAGAGGAAGCCGGTCCGGCGCGAGTTGCGGTTTGTATCTCGTCGCAAGTAGGCTGCGCTATGGCTTGCAATTTTTGCGCTTCGGGCGTGATGGGGCTCAAACGGCACCTCACCACTTGGGAGATCGTGGAGCAAGTCACCCGTATCCAGAACGATCTTAGACCTCACGGCGAGCGTGTCGCCAACGTCGTCTTTATGGGTTTGGGCGAACCCCTGCACAACTACGACGAGGTTCTTCGAGCGGTGCGATTGCTGAACAACCCCGAAGGCCTAGGAATCGGTATCAGGCACCTGACCATCTCGACCTCTGGCCTCGTGCCCCAGATCGAGCAACTCAGTCAGGAGGGACTCCCCATCCGACTGGCTATCAGCCTGCACGCGGTGCGGGACGACCTCCGCTCCCAGATCATGCCGGTCAACCGTCGCTGGAACCTCGAGTCCCTTATGGCTGCCTGCGCTGCCTACTACCAAAAGACCAAACGACGGGTAACCTTCGAATACATCCTGCTCGATGGGGTCAACGACTCTCTAGAGGAGGCGGCGGAACTCGCAGACCTCTTGAGCCGACACGAGATCCACAGCCTCGTGAACCTCATCCCCTGGAACCCCGTGGACGGAGTCCCCTACAAACGCAGTGGCCCGAAAGCGATCCGAGAATTCCAAGAGACCATCCTCAGGCGGGGCATCAAGTGCACCGTCCGCCAGGAAAAAGGAGCCGACATCGACGCCGCTTGCGGCCAACTCCGTCTCCGGGACCTCAAGGAGCGCCTCTAGAGCGCCGAGCTTAAACTTTGCTCTCGACGCGTCGGCCTAAGACATCACCCTTGGCCACACGTTTGCCGTTCCATAGGCTGAAGCCATCCATCCAACCTTTGCCAGCAGGCTTTACCTTCTCGAGTACCAGGGCACCGCTTCCGCAAGCGACCACCGGCCCCTTGCCTTTGATCACGCCCAACACCGTACCAGGTGCCCCCTGAAATTCGTCGGGGGCGTGGGAAGCCGAAGCGATCTTGAGAGAATCGCCGTTGCCTGCCGTTGTGGAAGCGCTCGGGACCTCGGCCAAGCCGCGAATTCGATTGCGAACCTGTTCAGCATCTTGTGTCCAGTCGAGTTCCAGGTCTGCCTTCTTGAGCGGCTTTGTGTAGCCGCCTTCAGCCTCTTCCGGCTGCACCACCCTAGGGACCGATTCGCCGCTCTTGAGCAGGTCGATCGTCTCCCCTAAAACCTCTGCCCCGACCAGAGCCAGCCGGTTGGCCAGTTCGGTAAAGGTCTCCTCTGGACCCAGATGCGTCCGACGCGTGATGATTATGTCACCGGTATCGTACCCTTCGTCCATAAAAAAGGTACAGACCCCAGTCTCGCTATCGCCCGCGAAGATCGAGGCTTGCAGCGGAATAGCTCCCCGGTATCGTGGCAGCAGTGAGGGGTGCACGTTGATACATCCGTGCTTGGGGAGTTGCAAAATTTCCGGAGGAATGAGCTTGGCGTAAGCGACCACGAGTATAGCGTCGGGCTTATAGGCACGAAGCTGTTCGATGACCTCTTCATCCCGTATCCGCTTAGGCTCGTGAACGGGCAACCCGAGTTCCAGAGCTCGGCGCTTCACGGCCGTGGGGTCTAACTGCTTACCCCGCCGCCCTCTAGGCTTATCAGGCTGGGTATAAACCGCCTGAAGATCGGTCATCTCGTATACTTTTTCGAGGGACGCTACCGCAAATTCGGGCGACCCCATGAAGATAGTTCTCACTCTTCTCGGTCCCTTTCGATGGCTTCGGCGTCGACCAAGTCTACAGCGAGATCGGTAAACAGCCGGCCGTCGAGATGATCAATCTCGTGTTGAAAGACTACGGACAGCAGTCCATTCGCCTCATAGATGACAGGTTCTCCCTCGGCGTTGAGTCCCTTGACGATGATCTCCTTGTAGCGCTCGACCTCACCGTAAATACTAGGGATGGAAAGACACCCTTCGGTACCGGTTTGGCTGCCCTTGCGCTCAACGATTCGCGGGTTCACGAGTTGAATAGGCCCATCGCCGGCGTCCACCACAAGAATCCTTCGAGAGACACCGATCTGAGGACCCGCAAGACCTATCCCGTTGGCCGCATACATGGTTTCGACCATGTCGTCGAGCAAGCGCGCGAGAGGCTTGTCTACCTTGGGAACCCGATCCGCTTTGCGTCTGAGAACGGCTTCACCGACATACTTTAGAGGAAGAACAGCCAAGGTCTATTGATTATCCTTATCGGCCTTTTTATCGGCATCTTTTTTCTCGATTTCATCGTGCTCGATGACAACGGCAGGCTGAACGTTGTTGAAGCTGTAGTTATAGTAGACACCGCCTGGGTCGAACTCGACCACAGCGCCCTTCTTCATAACGGGAATCATCTTCTCCCATTTTTGCACGACTTCCCCGTCCAGATTTTTCAGTTCTAGCTTGATCAAAACGTTTTTCACATCGTCCTCTTTGGACGAATTGCGGATGTGGACGGACATGCGAATCTCCGCTTGGGGGCTCGGCAAGCCGTATCCCGAATCCTGAAAGTAAAGGTCGTCAACCCTGATGGGGCTGTCCTTACTCTTGCCGTCGGTGGTCACCCTCTCACCCGCCCAACAGGGAAGCGTCAGGAGCACCAGAGTCAGCATGAATGCTAAGCTTTTTCCAAATGTTTTTGCCATCGATTGATTTCCTCCGAGTGGTTGATCCAGCAACACCCTAAATTTGTTTCCCTCGAATGAAACTCACTACAGCAGCTCGAGTGGATCCGGGTCGTAAGTGAGGCGAGTCTTACCAAGTTTAAGGGATGGACGAGATTTTCGAACGAGGCTCTGGAGATCCTGCACCTTGGAGGCCCGTAGAATGATATGCCAGCGAAAACGTCCCTGCAACTTCTCCAAAGGACAGGGAGCAGGTCCCATGACATCGACCCCGGTCTCTCCGATCTGCGACTCAAACACCCGCCCCACCTCGCTGGCGACTTCCTCCAGCCGCTCCTCCTTCTCGTCACTGAGCAGAACGCGGAGCATCCTCACGTAGGGCGGGTACCCCACAGCCTGGCGAAGCTCTTGTTCCTTTACGATAAACTCCTCCCAGCGATGAGTGAGGAGGTCCTCGAAGATCGGCAGCTTGGGGTCCCGGCAAACCACCAGAACTTCACCTGGATCCCGCCCTCTGCCGGCCCGTCCTGCCACTTGTGTCAGCAGCGCAAACGTCCGTTCCGAGGCGCGAAAATCTGGTAGATGAAGCCCCGTATCAGCCTGCAGCACCACAACCAACGTCACATCGGGAAAATCCAGGCCCTTGGCCACCATCTGTGTACCCAGAAGACAATCGATCTCCCCCTTGCCAAAAGCCTCGAACGTCTCCTGAAAAACAGAGCTCCTCCCACCCACCGTATCGCGGTCCAAGCGAGCGATTCTCAGATCGGGGAGTCTAGTCTGGATCTCCTGTTCGAGCCGCTCGGTCCCCCGACCAGGATACTCGATTCGGCTCCCGCCACACTCCTTACAGCGGTGCGGAGCCTTCTGACTCGCGCCGCAATAATGGCACCGGAGCAGACGCTCCCGTTGATGGTACGTCAGCGAAATACTACAACTGTTGCACTCTGGGACCCAACAACAATCGTCGCACTGGAGAAAATTGGAAAACCCACGCCTGTTCAGCAGAATGACCGACTGCTGCCCCTTGGATTTGCGATCTGCTAACGCCTGCAAGGCCTGGTGAGGAAGGCCTTGCCCTTTGAGCAAGGTGATTCGAGGCAGGGGCCGCCCGCCCACCCGAGACTTGAGCTGAAGAAGTCTGTATCGGCCCTGCTGAGCGAGCGTGAAGCTCTCCAAGCAAGGGGTGGCGCTCCCCAAGAGAACGGTCGCCCCCGTTTCCCGCGAGAGCCAAGCGGCCACCTGGCGAGCATGATAGCGAATATCGGAGCTTTGCTTGTAGGACGCATCGTGCTCTTCATCGAGAATGACGAGACCGCAATTCTGCAAGGGTGCAAAAATCGCGGACCGAGTGCCCACCACGACCTTGGCTCCACCATCACGAATGCGCCACCACTGCTGGCGACGCTGGGCTCCCGAGAGGCCACTGTGCAAGATGCTCACCTGGGTTCCGAAACGGCTCCGATATCGAGTCTGAGTCTGCGGCGTCAAGGCCACCTCGGGAACCAAGACCAGGACCGTTTTATTCTGAGCCAGGACCGCTTGGGTGGCCCTCAGGTAGACCTCCGTTTTACCGCTGCCGGTCACCCCGTGGAGTAGAAACGTCGCCCGCTGGCCCAAACTGGGCTCCAGCACCTGCCACACAGCCTGTTGCTCCGGAGTGAACGAAGGCCCGACTTCTAGGCTGGGCTCTAGCGACTCGGCCCGGGTGCGGGACTTTGTTTGGCGCCGCAGTCCCTGAAGCACCGGGCCGGGCAAAATACAGCGCACGGCGTCCGGCCAACTCCCGAAATAGAAATCCCTCAACCAACGCGCCAGACGCCAATGGAGCGCGTCCAAAAGCGGACGGGGATCGATGATCGAGGAGACACATTTTATATCTTCGGGCTTGAGGTCAGCCGGGGCCGACTCGCTGAGTTCCACGAGGAAAGCACCCTTTTCTTTCCTCCCCCAGGGAACCCTGAGGTACTGCCCCACCCTGAGTTGGCCCTGGAGTTCCTCGGGAACGCGATAGGTAAAAAAGCGGTCCAGGTGAGGACCGCTTCCATCGACGACTGTGTGGGCAAAAATCAACGAGCTTCAGAGCGGGTTAAGAAGGCCTCCTCAAACCCAGCATCCTTAAATTTCTGCAACAGTTCATCGGCCTGTGCGCGCTCTTGCATCAAAGGGCTGAGCACCTTGAAGAGTTTGTCTCCGTCAGGACCAACCGTCTCGACGATGGCTGCTTCAAGGTCCGCACGTGTGGTGTCTGCGACCTTCTCCTGGGCGTACTTGAGCTGAGCGAAGGAGCCCAACTGGACCCGATATCCCTCACCCGATGTGGTGGTCTCAACATCACTCTCTGCCGGTGAAGCAGAGGGAGAGACGGAGGGCTCCGGCGAGGGGCTCGCAGACGGCGTTGCCGAGGGGGTTGCCACCGGTTCGCTCGCCGCGCTCACAATCTCATCAGCCCGAGCCAGGATATCGTTAGCAGCTCGTCCCGGATTGTTGATCCTGTCGACCCGGAAAACGACCTTGAGAGGAACCTTATTGGCCAGTTCAACGATCCCCACGAAGAGCAAGTCCTCCGAGAGCACGTTGAGCTTATTCTCGCAATAGGCCCGCTCACGCTCTTTGTTGAAATGGTAGCTATAGATCGGAAGCCTCTGGTCTGGGGACTGTTTACGAATCTTTTTGGCCATCTCACTGATGAGCACTTTTTCCTGACGCAACATCTCCGCTGTACCTTCATCGCCAACGATCAGAATCGCATACTCTTTGTCCTGCTGCCCCATGGCGGGCAAGGCCAACCCACACAAGACCACAGCGCCTAACAACAAGGCTAATCTCAACCAATTATTCTTCATTCCCATCTTCCAATCCAATCATTCCACTCTGGAATTGTCCTTGCAACGACCAGCTTCGAGCCACCTGGTCTCCGCTTGGTCGAGACACTTCGGCCAATTTACCTTCCTCGTCAAAGGATGGAATCGTCCGAGAGAAATTTCCCCTTCAAACGTCTGAAGTGTCGCAAACCGGGTATAAACGATAGTAGAGCGATTCTCCTGCTCTCTTTTAACTGCGGAGGGAACAATGATGAAACAACCGAGACTGCGCCACCGTAAATCCAAAGGGTTTACGCTGATAGAACTGATGATCGTCATCGGGATCATTGGGATATTAGCAGCCATTCTCACACCAGTTCTCATTCGGGCACGATTCAAGACCTATCACACCGCGTGCGTCCAGAACGAAAGAAACTTGGCGACAGCCCTGGAACTCTACGCGCTGGAGAGCAAACAGTTATACCCGAACGACCTCACCCAACTGTTGGTCGGCACAAAGCCGTACATCACCGACATCGCTGAGTGCCCCAGTGCAGGCGTGGACTACTCGGGAACCTACTCGGTGACATCCGACAATCGCTCCTACACGATTCTATGCCCTGGCTTTCACGACATCCAACTCGCTGGACTCGTGGATCCGGACTACCCCGTCGCCTCAGACGGGCTCGTCCGCCAGTATAACGCCAACGAGTAGACTCTAAGGGGAAACAGAACTCTCGCGACCTTCAGTCTCGTTGAGGAATGCGCTTGAGCAGAGCCAGGATCGAATTCTTCTTGTCCGCCGGTGCCAGGGTTGCAGCCTGGTGAATGTTCTGCTCAGCCAAATCCCAGTTCTGCAGTCCAAGGCAAGCCTGAGCCATGTCTTCGTGAATGCGCCAAGACCCGGGGGCCAGTTGAAAGGACCTATTCAGGAACTCATAGGCTCGGCTCCAGTCTCTGGTCCTTATGGCTAATCTGCCCCGCAGCCAAAGAAAGCGAGCCCTCTGATCGGGGAAACGTTCGAACGCCTTCTTAAAGGTGTTGTCGGCCTCTTCCATTCGCCCGACCTTACGATAGCAACGCCCCAACTGAATCCACAACTCCGGGTCTTCAGAGTCCAGCTTGATGGACTCCTCCATCCTCACGACGGCTTCCTTCCAGTCCCCCTCTTCGGCTGCCAAAATGGACCAACAATGCCACACTTCCGCATTGCGCGGCTCGACCTCCAAGGCGCGCTTGAGATGACTCCTGGCCGCCTTGTAGTCGCTGCGACCGATACTGATCTTGGCCAGTCCCACCCGTGCCTGAGCCTCGCTTTCGGGATGGGAGAGCGCAGCCTGGAACACCTCGGCGGCTTGCCCTGTGTCCCCAGTATCGAACAACGTTTGACCCATTTCCACGAAAACGCTGGAGAGCATCTGGGAGTCCGCCTGGTCTCCTACACTGGCAGCAAAATCTCTAAAAGACTGAGCAGCCTCGCTGTTTCGTCCCGCCGCAGCAAGGGCGCGAGCCAAGCTCAGGTGCAGAAGGGTCAAACCTGGCTCCATCTGCAAAGCCTTGCGATAGAGGTCCACAGCACCGTTGGCCAGTCCTTGGGAAACTCGGGCCTTCGCCAGAGAGGCCAAGGTTCGAGAATCATTGGGGTCCAGATGCAAGGCGTACTTAAAATGGTCGACGGCTTGGTCAGGATTGCCCATCTCTTCATAGATGAACCCAAGAGCCTTGAAGTAGTCTGCGTTTCGACCGTCGAGGCGCGTCGCTTTGTGCAGCTCGGCGGCAGCCTCCGGAAGATTGCCACTCACGTAGTATGCCATCCCTAAATCCTCGCGATAGGTTGGCTCTAGTGGGTGAAGATTGACCGCCTCCTTGTACTCAGAGATGGACTGTTCGTCGTAGTTCTTCTTGAGATAGATGCGACCGAGCTGATTGCGCATTCGAGCGCAGTCAGGGCGCAACTCGACGACCTTTTCGAAGCAGTCTAAGGCTCCATCAAGATTCCCCAAAAGGAGATACACTTCTCCCAATTGGCGGTGGAGCCGGTCGTCTTCCGGATGATACCGAATGGCCTCCTCAAGACAGACACGGGCACCGATGAGGTCTCCGGAGTCCCGCCGAACCTCAGCCAGCAAACGGCTCGCCGCGAGATGCCCACTAACCTTGCCCAAGGTCTTCTGCAGAACCTGAGAGGCCTTGTCCAATCGACCCTGTCGAACGTAGAGATGGCTCATCTCCACCCTCAAATCAGGATCGGAGGGCCTGATCTCAACCGCTCTGGCGAACGAATCTTCGGCCTGTCTGAACTGTCCGCGAGAGGCGTAGAGCTTGCCGAGAAGCGCTCTAATGTGACCATCGTTCGGGTCGAGTCTGCTGACGATCTCAAGATAGTGAATCGCCTCGTCATCTGACCCCTCAGCGGCAAACAAAAGTCCTAACTGCCGATTTGTAGACAGATCGTTGGGATCGTACTGCAGCGCCTTCCGATAAGCAGCCAACGCCTTTGTGGTCTGGCCGAGCTGCCTGTAGAGCAGGGCCAAGCGACAGCGGATTTTGGTCTCGCGAGGATGGTCGAGCAAAATGTCCTGGAGGCACACGATCACGTCCTCCGGCTGCTCGACCTGTTGATACAGGTCGGCCATCGCCATCAGAGTGTCAAACTTCGAGGAGAGAAATCCTAAGGAAGCCTCCAGATGATCGTGAGCATCCTCAAAACGCCCAAGGCTCAGTTCTACCTTGCCCAACAGCAGGTAGGCCTCACCGAACTCGGGGTTCTTTTCGACAGCGGCTGTCAGTTCGCGACGCGCCTCCTCCAGGTGCCCCCTGGACACGGCCTGAGTCCCCTTGTTGAAATGCGCATTGGCGTCTTGGCGGACGATATGGATCGACTGACGGATCTCTTCACCACACTCGTAACAGACGTCAGTATCGGGGGGATTCTCCGCACCGCACTGACAGAAAATTCCGGGACCTACGATCTTGGGACGAGCTGCCTGCTCGGGGATCTCCGACTCTTCAGGTTCGTCAGCCTCAAGGCTCTGGTCGACCTCCATTTGCCAATCGCTCGAAGCCAGGGCTGGGTGCAGAGAGCGAATTCTCTCCGGAGGCGCGGTCCGCTCTTTGGCTTTCTTGGGGGCCTCCTCTGCGGAGTCGGACTGGACAGGGTCCACCATCGTGCCGAGAAGCGCCGAGACATCGACTTCTATATCGTCGTTCTTAGCAGCCCCTGGCGGCAAACTCTGGTCGGTCTGCTTGAAGCTTGTCGCGCTAAACTTATTCGTGGGTGGCTGCCCAGGCCCGTGAGGGTCGGTAAACTGCCCCTTGGCTGAAGTCTTGGACAGGAACTTTGAGACCAGTGCCGCCGAAGGCCTCTCTACCTTTGGGCGAACTGGCGGAGTGGCCCGTGCCTTCTCCGACTTGGGCTCTGCCGGGCTCGACTCGGCCTGCGCCTCTTGAAGCGCGAGGCGAAATTCCCCAACGCTTGCGAAGCGGTCCGCTGGAGCCTTCTGCAAACACTTGAGACAAACCGCCTCAAGCTCCGGACTCACCATTTTGTTCAGAGAGGACGGCTTGCGCGGAGGCTCATCGAGAACCTTTCGCATCATGTCGACGACGTGAACAGCCTCAAAGGGCAGTTCACCTGTCAACAGCTCAAACAGGATAACGCCGAGAGAATAGAGGTCCGCCCGATGGTCGATATCCTCGGCCGCACGAGCCTGCTCGGGAGAAAAATAAGCGACCGTCCCCATGACCTGATTGACCCGTGTCAGGGAGTGACTGCCGGAAAAGAAGGCGAGCCCAAAATCCATAATTTTGGCTCGTCCGGTGCTCGTTACCATGATGTTGTCTGGCTTGAGGTCGCGGTGAACGACCCCCTTGCCGTGAGCGTAATCGATGGCTTCTAGCACTTGATCGAGAACCAGAAGACGCGCTTTCAAATCCTCTTCGCCCGATGGTGCACCAGGAAAAACCTCGCCGAGATTCTCACCCTCAACAAACTCCATCACGATATAGTTGATCTCGTGTGCACCATCTTCTTGGCGACCGATATCATAGATCTTGACGATATTGGGAGAGTCGAGCTTGGCTACAGCCTTCGCTTCGCGCATGAAGCGATCGATCAGATCCTGGGACAGCTTTTTCGGAGGCAGGATCTTAATGGCCAGGTCGCGCTCCAGCATCGGGTCTAGAGCCTTGTAGACAATACCCATGCCACCGCGACCCAGTTCGGAAGTCAAATGATATCGGCCGACCTGTACGTGAGACATTTCTACTCCAAATCAGATTCCAGGGTCCCCTGTGCGAATCCCGCCCAAAGAGACAACCGAGTACAAAAAAAAACAGCCCGCCGGAAATACCGGTGGACTGTTCTTGTCGTCGGCACACTGCCCACACCAAGGTCGACAGTATGAAGTACCGCTAGGCGACTCTAGGCAGTGGCCGTTGCAGCCGATGCGGCCTTGGCCTTGATCTCATCCACCTTGTCCGTCTGCTCCCAAGGAAGATTGAGTTCCGGTCTACCGAAGTGTCCGTAAGCTGCAATCTTGCGATAGATGGGTC
>CAZVVF010000011.1:0-16086 GCA_964630575.1 uncultured Burkholderiales bacterium
CAACTGAGCCCCTCGCCCCAGCAGCAAGCGGGCCAACTCGAGATTGCCGAGTCTAGCGGCCAAGTGGAGCGCCGTCGAGCCGGAGCGTCGCATGTTGGTGAGTTCCGGATTCTCTTGAAGCAACTCCCGCACGACCACCATGTTGTGTCGGGCCATGTGGTAGAAAAACTTGTCGCAATAGTCCACTTCTAAGACTTCCGAATAGAGGAAGGAATGCCTTCAAGGCGCCGTCGCGGCGGGAGTCAGAAGCTGAACCCGAGCTCTCGGGTCATCACCAGCGTTCGATCCCGTGACTTCACGCTTTCGATCTCGAGTCGAATCGTGCAGGGGTTGTGGACGTCGCTTGTGGGGGCTTCCGTGATGGGATGCAGCACCTGAAACTTATCGACCTTTCGGGTGAGGGGGCGATCGGTACTGGGATTGATGGCCAGTTGGATGTCGGCGGGGAGAGGTTGGAGAGCTGCGGTGGTTGGGGTTTGCGGGAGGTAGGAGGTGAAGACGATCCGCGTGGCAGTGTCGAGATAGACGATGGAGTATCCCTGGAAGATCGGTTCAAACGTGTCGGGGTCCTGAAAATAGTTCCCGAGGGGGTCGTAGGGTGTGGGCCAGGCCAGTATGAGGTCTCCCTGAGTGGGGTCCGTGGAGGGGTAGAACGCCAAGACCGATTGCGCTGGGGCCTGTTGCAGGCCTTTGGCAATTCTGGAGAGACTCGCCGAGAGGTCTTGCTCGGCGCCTTGGTACTCTCGAATGTCCTGAGTCCAGCTGGCGCTCTTGACCAGGAAGCTGAGCACCATGGTGATGACCAGGGACAAGATGCTGGCCGCGACTAGGAGTTCTATTAGGGTGACCCCCCGCTTGTTAGCGGTCAAAGTTCTTGAAAGCTGGTGACTCGCACCGGCCCCGAGAGATTTTGGGTGAGTTCGTCATACTCTCTGTTGTAGGTGAACGATGCCCCGTCGAGCGCGCTGAGGTTGCCCCCCGCTATAACCGTTCCGATCACTTCGGCACGATTGGAGATGGTGATGTCGCCTTTGGCGTATAGCAATCCCTGAAAGTAGGACCGTCCCAGCCAACCGAAATTGAGGGGATCGTGATAGGCGAAGTACTCTTCGACGCCTTGGGCCATCTGTTCTTGGGTAAAGGTTACGGGGTAGTAGCCGACAGGGGGGACCCCTCCGAGCGGGTGAATATTGTGCACAGCCCACAGTTGATGGTCGATACTCCAGCTAAAACCGTCGTCGATCGGAAGGCCCTCGTCGTCCCAGATTGGCGGAGGGTTGTAAAATCCGTGGCGAAAGTAGAACGCCACATGGTCTAGGGCTCTGTTGACTTGGACGGCACGAGGATCCGAACCGGCGACACTCGCGATCGCCTCCTTCAAGCTTCGGCTGTACGAGTTCTCCGTCCAAGGGGGAGTAAGACCCGGTGCGGGGCTCGGTATCGGCATGTCGGTCTCTGGAGGGGAAGGGGTCATCGTGACGTCTCCCTTGCCGAGGTTGAAGCCTGCCCAATGAATATTGTCGGCGCGCAGCAGAGGGCTGCCTGGAATCGAATAGCTGCTGATGTCGACATAGACGGGGAGGGTCGGAGGTGGAAAGACCGCGTCGTAGTCGGTAGGCTTGGTGTAGCCAGGACCGGAGTTGCTCGGGTCGGTGACCTCGCTGAGTACTCGATAGGCATCCTTGAATCTCGTCCAGGCAGCGTTCACCGCAGCGTCTCCGGTGAGAGTATCGATATAGCCAGAGGCAGAAAGGGCATCGAAGGTGATGTCCCCACCGGCGAGGATCGCCGCTCCGCTCGGTTGGTTGGTGATTACCGAGGCGTTACCCCCTCGAATGGTGACATCTCCGGTGGCGTAGATCGAACCATATCCGATCACGCCGCCGTTGATGATCAGGTCACCGTTGACGTAGAGGCTCGCATCATAGAGGTTGATATCAGAGTTGACCGTGGTGGAGGTGCCGATATAGGAGTTGCTGTCGCAGTAGAGACCGCCACCGGGTAAGGAGGTCGGTGCAGGGGCTCCCGAAGAGTCCGAGACCATGCGATCGATGTTTAGGCTGGGGATAGCGATCTCGGGCACGTCTTGGCTAACGCGGGAAGGATTGGAGCTTACGATCGAGGCCTCAACAGCGGTTGCCGAGGAGACCTCACAGCCGTCTCCTATGTTAAAGACCCCGCTGTTGTCCCAAACGACTCCGGTCCCAACCTCCAGGGAGTCGTTGGCATGGAAGCGCGCTTCAACGGGATCGTCATCCCGTATGCTGGTAATACTCTTGAGGTCCACGTCTTTTCCGAAGAGCAGTCGGCCATTAGCGGCCATAGCACCCTGAAAGGCGAGTCCCCTTTTCAGAACAAAGCGGAGTTTTCGAGTCACTCCACCTGAGCGGGCTATCACCACAATGTCGGCGGTGTGCGGAGGAACGACCATCCCCTGGGAATTGGTATCGCTAGAGGCGGCGTCGTTGAACAGGTTGTTCACCGAGCGATCCGGGTCAGAGGGGTCGAAGGTGATGTCATACCCTGTGGTGGTGTCGCCGTAGGTCAGATCGCCGGAAAAGGAGTCCTGGTAGGTGAGGCGTTGGATGAGGCGGTTGAGACCGCCTCGCCCAAGCGCCAGCGCCGCAGCTTGGTCTTGGGAACGTTTGCTAAAGCCGAAGAGATTCTTGTTCGTGGAGATCATCGCGGTGATGAAGATCACCACGATTCCGACCACGACCAGAGTCATAAAGAGGGCAGCCCCTCGAGAGGAGCTTGGTTTGAAGTTTCTAGTAGCGCGCACTGGCACAGACTTGTGTCTCAAGGCGGATTCTCCCAACTCGTTGACGGGTTGCGGGATCTACCGTTCGGCTTTCCCAGTTGACCGTGCACGCCAACGTCAAAACATCGAAGTCGTCTGAACCCACAGTGGGATCGAGTCTCTCTATCTCAGTGGTGACCCGGTGTTCACGCCCATCGGCAACGACCGTCGAGACGTTCGAGCCTAAGCCCGCCATAAGAGCCGGATAGTCCTGACGCTTCCACTGGTTGATCTCACGTTCGGCAAGAGCGGTTGCAACCTCCGATTCGTAACTGGAATTGGCCCCCGAACTCGCGGTGATAAAAAGGCCCATCAACAACAGTAAGACGGTACCAAGAATCCCGACAGCAAAGACCACTTCGGCGAGAGTGAACGCCTTTCTTAGCATGGATGGAGTCTAACAGAATATTCCGTGAAGTGCATGATTTGGAGGGGGTTGCTCCGTATTCTATTCAAATCGAAGGGTGAGGGGGCCGTTGATGGTTGGGTCGAGAGAGGCTTGCCGGTTTCGGGTGCAGATATCGATTCGGCTCGTTCCACGGCCTTTGAAGGCACCGCCGGTATCGACAACCCGGAAGGGGATCTTACGACCGTATTTTCGCTCCAACTCGGCTATTCTCAGGGGTTGTCCATAGGGGATTCCACAGGTGTGGTCCATGGCGACTGAGACGTAAGGCGCGCGACCTTCGAGGAAGTCCTGGAGTGTATTGAGCTTCTTACCTTTGCGGTCAACATAGCCGCCTTCCATGGCACTGGAATCGGGGTAGTAACCGGTCCCTCGGGCTTGCGTCTGACCGCCCGAAAAGCGCGACTGACCCGCTGCTGCGAAGTTTGGAGTCACGGTGGAAGAGGAGCCTGTCCCCCCGTATCCTCGACCGCCGGTGTGGTTTGGGCCAGAGCCATGGCACTGGCCAAGGCCGCCACCCAGGAAGTTCGACATGCCCTGGGCTGGTAGGCCGCCGCTGAAACCGCCTTGACAGCCTTGTCCAAAGCCTCCGAAGTGGGGTGCTGGCCCACAGAATCCGCTGTTGCCGAAGGGCATCCCACCTTGCTGGCATCCAGCGGAACCGCCCATCAGTTGACTCATCATCGTCATCAACGCCTGCATGAGCATCATGAGTTGCTGTTGGCCTCCTCCGTATTGTTGGGGTCTTTGGCCACAGCAGTGGTTGGAGCTTTGAAAGTTGAGATTTAGGATTGCCAAGATAAGGCCTCATTTCGATTTAGTTCTTGCCTCAATGGTACAGAGCCCAGGGCTAAGAGGATGCGCAAAAAACTCATCCAGAAGTAACAATTTTGTTAACTCTTTTGGGCGGGAGGCTGCTCTAGTAACATACCTTCGTGGGCTGAAACCTCAGAGAACGATCGGTCACGAAAGAGTCACGGTCTGTCCCTAACAAGGTGGCAGACCGTGACTCTTTTACGATGGCTCTGGGTGTGGGCCTCGAAAGGCTCGATGTTCTCGTTGGAGGGGGGGTTAGGGGATAACGATGGTTCCCAATTCACCAGGTGCCACATCGTCAATGCTAGTCGAGTCGCTGAAGGTGATGGTCAAAGGGGTACTCGTGTGATTGTATCCCACATAGGTGCGGGCTCCCGAGTCCCGGTCTAGGAAGGTCATGAAGAAGGGCGTGTTGGTGGCCCGTACCCAAGGGTCTGGTTGTCCGTGTGTTTGTAGGTAGCGGACCATGGAGTAGATGAACACACCTGAGTCTCCGATGTCGGTGAGTTTGTCGTTGGGGACGATTCCACCAACGACATCGAAGTTCGCAGCGACCGGAAAGTAGCGAGTCAGAGCATTCTCTGGATCGCCCAAGGCAGCGTATTTTGCCATGACCCCGTAAAAATTGGTGAAGGGTAGCCACGGATTCTCTAGGCTTCTCCAATCGGCAAAGCCGTTGGGGTTGAGAGGATCGATATTGAAACGGCCTACAAAGTTGTCGTAGTCGGACATCACCCGGTTGACGTAATCGGTGTTCATGGCGTGATAAAAGTGACCGGCTGTAAAAGGGAACATCGTGATCCCGCGACCGGCGGCCGGGTGGATGCCAAAGAAGGTATCCCAGCGCGTGAAGGCGTCAAAGATACGGGCTGCGCCGTTGCCAGGCCAGTTTCTCGCGATGCCTCCGCTCTGTGTGATGATGTCTCGATAGAGGTCGGCGGGGTCGTACCAATACATCCAAGACGAGTGCGCGGCGGCGGCGTAGTATTTTATCCCGTGCTCCATGATGGCGGGCTGATTGGTGGCGGCCCCCCAAAGAATAACCCCGGCCCAGAAGTTCATGTGTTCAGAGATGGATTCTTCGTTGTTGCCGATGTTGACGTTCCAGTTGAAGCCAGCAGCCATTCCGTAGTTCATGTAGGGGTCCCAGTTTCTAGTTTTGGGAAATTCCAGTATGGGGCTGGGGTTCACAGATGGGTCGTTGGCGACATCAAAGACCAACTGATTGATGGCGTCTTTCCAGCGGGCTCCCCAAGCCGGGTCTGCCAGGGCCAGTTGAGCGGCCGCGTTGATCATGTAGCCAAAGTGAAAGTGGTGGTCATTGAGCCTTGAAATGCTGCCGAACTCGTCCCACGGCGGGTCGTTGGTGTCGGCTGGGAAGATGGTTGAGGGCCCAAGACTGGCTGGATATTGGTTGAGGCAGCCCACTTCTCGGTCGTAGTAAAAGTAGAGGGGAGCTTGGCCCTCACCGGGCCGCTCAAGGCCCGGAGGGTGAGCGGGAGTCTGGCCAAAGTAGAGTTCAATAGCATCTTTTGTGTTCTGGCGGATCGTACTCGCGAGGGTGGAGTTGCCAAAATCCTCGATCACGTTCGCGGCAATGACATTGCGGCCTAGGAACTTGAGCAGCGGATAGGCACTCTGCCCACGTCCAGCGTTGATGTTGGTGTAGGGCGGGTTGTCGTTTCCGTGACGTCGGGTGAAGACATCGATCCAGTCGGCGAGTTCAGCGAGGCCCTCTGTGTCTGTGGCGTCGAGGGCTGGAAGCTTGGGTAGAACTCCAGAGAACTGATAGCGGCAGGTGAAGGTAGAGCCATCGAAGAGCTTGAGGCGCCCCCGGGGGGTCAAGAATTCAACCTGCTTTCCAGCGATGGTAAAGGGTGTCGCCGCGCTGACCAAGACTGGGTCGTTGTTGTGTACAGGGTTCGGTAGGTAGTGATGCGGCAGCAGGCCGGTGAGGGTGGATTCGGCAAGGCCGAGGACGTTGCTCGTGGAGACCTGGTAGACCGCGTCAACAGTTTGGTTATTTTGATCGTAGCTGTAGGTGACGGTGCTGTCGGTTGGAAAGGAGAAGGCCTTTTCGGCGAGCGCTCTCAGGGTCGCCTGGTCACTCCCGCTCTCGCTAGGCAGCAGGCACTGGGCGAAGTAGTTGGTGGCACTGGGATCGCTAAAGACCAAGCTAGAGTCGATGTTGGGGGAGGCGTTGTAGGTCGCTTGTGAACTGTCCCAAAAGAGAACATTGGTGAGACGTCGCCCATCGGCATAGTCTCCGGAAAGTACATTGTAGCCGATGGTCTTATCACCGATTTGAACGGTTCCTGGGGTGTTGACCACGTCGGGTGAGGCGAAGAAATTCTGTATCTTCACCTGGGGCAGTTGAACAGCTGTAAAATGTAGGAAAGGACTGCCACGGACCAGGCTCACTTTGAGCGCTGATGCCTCGTTCAGTCCATAGAGATCATGGTCGCGATCGTCCAAGGAGCGCATGATGAGCTCGCAATCGAAGTCTCCTTGGCGGTGCACCTTCATGGCGTAGGAGAAGAATCCAGGGTCGACCTTCATGCTGGCTACGTCGAAGGAGGATTGAATCTCGGCCATTTGAGCACTGGAGTTCTCTTCCGGTCCGGCGGGTCCGGGGACGTTGGCGCCTGGAGTGACGCGAACTCGCTCGGGAGTCAAAAGGAGTCCTTGGCTCGCCGGGGTTCCATCATTGCGATAGTAGAGGGCCCAGGGGTGCGGGTAGATCGGTAGCTGAGTGACCACTTGGGGCTCTCCGGTGGTGAAGCTCTCACCGAGAAACGTCTCGCTCACATTGTCTGCAGCCATGAGCGGAGTGAGCCAAGAGTTCGTGCGGTAGGGATGGGGGAGCGAGGAGGTGACACTGAAGGCTCTGGCACCTGCCATGACACCGTTGGCCCCCCGCTCTCCAATGTCGCTGGTCTCGGTTTGTATGAATCCACCGCCGACGGCGACCGCCTCGGCTGTTCCCTGGGCCAGAATAGCGGCTTCGCCAGCGCGGGCTGGTCTCAAAGAGAGGTCGGTGACAAAGCTCAGGCCGTCGACATCCACAAAGAGAGGGGCTTCGGCAAACAGCGAATCTCCGGCAGCCGATGTCTCAACGAGTAGGGTTTCGGCCGTACTGGAGACGTCTTTGAGAGTGAGGGAATTCTGAAACTCAAAGCTCTGTGGACCAAAAACAGTCTGACCGCTGGCATCAAAGGCTGTGAATGTCAGGGGCTGTTGCAAGCCTTGAGGAACCGTATTGTGGGTGCTGTCCTTGAGGTGGACTTGTACATCTCCGGTGCCACTGTTGCTCGGGCCGCTCGTAAAGACCTGATTGTTGCTACTGCAGCCGATAAAGAGCAGGAGGACAAAAAGGGTGAGTGGTAATGAAACAGGGGTGGTCTTCATACTTTTTCTTTTCCTTTATAGCGGGTCAGCTAGGTTGAGGCTTCCTAGATGAGGTTCTTCGGGTTATCGTGGGGGTCGGCTCGAAGCTCTTTCGGGGCGATGATTTCACGGGGCTCGTCTGGCAGCCTTTCGGGGGGCGGCTATAAGGGTAGAGACGCCGGTGTTGGCCTTCGAGTTCCGTTGGAGACAAAAAATCGTGACCGCTCGACCTTGGAGGACGGGCTCGCTTGCCGTCTCGGAGAGGTGCCTCGGAGGCCTCCCGATGGGGGTGAGGGGTCGAGCGCCGCGTTTCACGAAGAGATTCATGTTGATTTAAGGATTTTCGGGTAGAATTGTATTGTGCTGCGTTGCAGATCAACATATGGAGCTAGTTTAGGCGAGGTCATCGTTGGGCTGGGCATTTTTGCTTTGCTGAGTTTGGCGGTGGTGGGCACCTTAGCGCGCACAGCAAATCTCGAAAAACGCGACACCGGTCTCACGGAAACGACCTTTTTGCTGAACAGCCTTTTAGAGGCCCAGGTGAGCAAGGGGCGAGACTTCGAGGGGTTCGAGGGTTTGGTCTCCACTCCGGACGGCGAATATTGGACCCTCGAAAACGACCGTACCGACGGGATGCAGAAACTCTACCTCTATCGGATCGATGTCACAGAGAGTGTCCCCTCTCTGAAAAAGGTCGTTGTCTCCATCTATCATCGCAAGCAGAACAGTTCGTCGATCGAAGTGGATACGACAAAAGGTCAGTCGGGGCGGGCTGTGAGCGCTGGAACCGTGATAGGGGAGCCGTCGCGATGAGAGTCTCCAAGAGGAGAGGATTCTCTGTGGCGGAAGTGATGGTCGCCTCAGGCATGTTTCTGTTGCTGATGTTGGTCGGCTTAGGAACGCTTCAGGTCATCAAACGCACCGGTGCGCAACTCAAGGGACGAAGCGTTCCTCGACAACAGTTGAGAGCTCTCTTTTTGCATTTGCAAAAGCAAGTGCACGCGGCAAACTTCATCTTCGATGTCAACGAAACCGTCGACTTTGGCTCTGGCTATACTCACACCTATTCGGGGGCTCCGGAATCCGACCCGAGCTTGCCTGGGGCCTCAGGTCTTCTGGTGGCGATTCCGGAGGGTGCTGAATCAGCCCCGACCTACCGGCTAGAGGGCCTCTTCTTGCAGCCGGATAATACCACTGATAGGGCGTTTGATGGAGCCCACAGTGTGGTTTCGGCTCAGGTTTCCAACCTTGTTGGGACCACTCCGGGAAGTCCAGCAGACCTTCCACTGAGCGCGCTCCCCCCCAACAAGCTGTCCGTTCGAAGTTTTCAAACCGCAAGCCCGGTAGATGGACTCAAAATACATCGCTCAGAGTCGGGTGATGGTCTGATTTTTGAGTTCATGGTCGGGCACAAGACAGAAGGCGAAGGTTTGGTCTTTGAGACCTATACATCACATCTAACAATGAGGAACAATCGATGAGTTTTCCGACAACCAGAAAAGGATTCATGCTGGCCACGGTGCTGTTGTTGATTCCAATTTGTATGCTCCTGACCTTCAGTTTGGTGCGTTTGATCACAACCGGGGCCGGTTTCGGGTTGCAGAGCGAGCAGAAGGTGAAGGCCTTTTTTCTGGCAGAAGCCGGGGTGAATACCGCTTTTCATCTCTTCGGGCTCGGGAACTACTTCGAGGTGACCCACGATCCCAGCGGGCACGCGGTCACCGACGAATTCCTGGTCCTGCAACTGCCCGATGAACTGGAACTGAATCGGGACAGCGACGGGTGGGTCTCTTGGAGTTTTGATCCGGCCTCGGACCCGGTTAGTAAGTCCTACACTCACTCTGGTCGCAAAGAGAGCTTCCGCTTCCGCGTTTGGTATCCCGACCCAGCCGAGCCTGCGGTTTGGCAGATAGAGTGCGAGGCAGTGGTTGGCAACCGGCGGGCCTACCATCAACAATTTGGCTATTTGGTGAGACCTGAACGCAACCTGATCTATGACAACGGTGACCTGGCCGACTTGTCTCGGTCGGCAAACCAGACCTTGACCGGTGCCATCCACGCCAATGGAGACCTCTATGTGGCGCCTTGGGAGACGGCAGGATTTCCCTTTTCCAGCTCAGACCCAAGCAAATTTATCGTGGCCCCCTCTGTCTCGGGCCCCACAGCACTGACTTCTCTGTCTCTCTCCAATACGGACATCACCGTGGGGGAAGACCTCATTCGAAGGCGCGACTTTTGGGGCAGGACAGAGTCGACCGGCCTGAGCGTTGAGATCAACGCGGTTTCTCTAGGAAACTCTCCGTCCAACTACTTCGACTCCGAGAGTCCAAACTGGGATGACCCCACCTCGGGGGCCTTGGCCAAGTTTAGTGGTCGAGTACGGACGCGAGATGTGGGAGCGCGGCAGAACTTTGCCCCCCAGTCGGATCTTTTTGAACCCGGTGGATTTTATGAGCGCCGAGCCGAAATTAAAATTGACGAACACACTCCAGACAACGGTACGTGGCTGAAAAAGAAGATTCTCTACAACGAGGCCGAGAAGCAGCGAGTGGAGGTTGCCGAGGTCGATCTTATGGCCCTCCACGCGGCGGGCCAGTGGCCCAGCAATGGGTTGCTCTACACCTCCACCCCGGTGAGAATTACGAATGGGGCTAACCTACCAGACAAGCTGACAGTCGTCAGCAGCGAAACGGTCTACCTGCAGGGGGACTTCAATAAGAAGTATCGCTCGGCATCCGACGTGGTCAACGACAATCAACAACAAAAGCCTGCTGCCATCATGACCGCTGACCGAGTGTATCGTATCACGGAGGATTTTAAGGATCGAACGAACTCTGAGTACGCCTATCCACAAGGGGACCCAGACTTGTTCATCCACGGTCTCAATGAAGACCCCTCGACGGCCACAAAAATGAGGCCGGCAACGGACCCTTCGAAGTTTCCGGGGGACCCTAACAACGTCATAGAGCACAATGCTGTCATTGTAGACTCTGTGCCAACCGAAGACACCCTGGCCTTCGCGACGGCCGAGGATTCGGTCTTCCCCTACAATCCAACGCTCAAGGTCAGAACGACTATCGACCCCATCAGCGGACAGCCGGAATTCGTGTTCCCTTCTTCCGATGACTTCTTGGAGAATGTGAGTGGGATACGCTTTGAGCACGGTGGCAGCGAGATCCATCTGCGCAACGGAGACATGGTAGAAATCCCCAATCGTGATTCCTTCACGGCGACCGACTGGGGGGTTCTGAACTATTCCCTGCAAGGCCAAACCCGTCGCGGTTCGGGGCCGACCCCCTACGTTCTTCGCTCCTACTACATACCGCCTACGACCTACTGGCACACCGGTCCGGCCAACGAGAGCCCGGGGATGTACCGCTTCCCCGACCAAAAGGTAACGGGTGACCTCTCGTCGGGTGTGGTGGTGAGTGACATACCGTTTGCAATGAACACTGTCGCCAAAACTTACTGGCGCGCGGATTGATCGACTCTCGAGCTTTAGGGGACGACCCAGGACCCGTCTTCGGGGCCGGTAAAAATAGCGCGCGAATGACCTTCCGTTCGTAGCAGCAAGCAATCGAGCTTAGTCAGTTCCATTCTGATCAGGGCGAAATGTACGGTTTCAGCTTGTTTGCGGGCTGAAGCATCGTTCTTGACCCGGCTTCCCGGTGCCAGCGTCGTGCGATAGTCGGTGCGAGAACGCTCAGGTATCTGGTTCAGAGCGCTCTCCAATTCGCTCCCCGAACGTATCACCTCGGCCCGACCCTTGAGTCTGACTTGGACCCGTTTTTTGGGATCGTAGACGACGACGCAGGCTCGAGGCTCTCGCTCTAGGTCTTTGAGCTTAGGAGTGCGACTGTCGCTGAAGAAAGTGATGTAAGGCCATTGATACTCTCGGATAATGACAGTTCTCGCTTCCGGTCCATCCTCGCCATCGGTGGCGAGGACAGCCGAGCGCCAGGCGCCTTTTCTGACTTCGAGCTTGTTTTGACAGTAGTTCCAAACGGATTCTAGATCATTCATAGCCTATGAGTTTGCACGAGGTGCCGAATGTCATTTGTTTTTTGGGAAAGGGCCTAGTCCTGGCAGCAGCACTGCCCTTGTAAGGAGCGCACGTAGCGCGCCAAGGTCCACATTTCGTCGTTGCTGAGGGTACCCTCAAACGAGACCATGGCGCTGTTGGGAACCCCCGACTTTAAGGTGTTGACAATGGCGCCGGGTCCGCAGCCTTGCTTGTAGGGGCGACTCGTCAGGTCGCGAGGGCGTGGCTCTAGCGCTTGGCTGGCGGGTCCGTCGCCCTTGCCAGCGGGTCCGTGACAGGTCTGGCAGTGAACGCTAAAGAGTTCTTTGCCTCGGCTCGTCTCGCTGGGCTCGGCCAACCCGACCGTGCAAAGTCCAAGCAGCAGTAAGGGCAAGACGCTGGAGAAGAGGCGTGATGGTATGTTGTGGTCAGGTGATTGCATATTTGCATAATTGCATATATTGACGTCAGCGCCTATGACTTTGATCATATGGGGGGTCCCAAAGGGCCTTCGTCGTCTCCTGAAGAGGTCTGGGGATTGGCTTTTTGTGCTGGTTGAGTCGAGAGTGACTCAGGATGCTCAGCCGTACTGCTTTTCCCACTCGCGAAAGTCGCTTTCGACCTGGCGCGAGTAGGTGCGGCTGAATTGAACCAGCTTCTTCAAGAACGTGTCCTCTTGAGAGCCGACCCACCCTTTTATGTCTGCCCCAGATTTGGAGTGGGCGCGAGCAAGAACCCTTCCGATGTTGACAGCCGAGGCGTCTAGGTCCTTGGACTTGTCGCTGAGCGAGCCTTTTTCTGGCTCTCGCTCTCGCGTGAAAAAGGCCGTGGTTCCAATCTTGAACGAGCGGTGGCGGCCGTCGACATGGCCTCCCATTTTTTGCCAAGACTCGATGACTTTGGCACCGTCCCCGCGACTGAGATCGCCGTCTGGAATCTGAACAGGCGAGGGCAGGACAGTCTTGACCTCTAGGATCCAAGGCTCGGCCCGATCGGGCGACGTCACCAGTCCATAATAGCGTTCCAAGCCACGCGTGCTACCACCCGAATGGGGTTTGGCTGCTAGATCCAGCAGCTTGTAGTCGGGAAAGGTCTCTTCCAGCTTCTTTTCGATCTGTTGACCGCGCTTCGTGTCTGGGTCTTCGAGCGAATCGTCACGCTTGAGTTTGTGGCCTCCGTCGCTGGTCCACTTATCCAGGAACTTACTCTGGCTTTTGCTTTCCGAGCGTTTGATCAGTTCGGAGATCTGGCCATCGGTCTCTGCCTCTGTCAGGTAGCTCGGCCCTGTTTCCTCGAGCCCCCCGAGATAGGAGCGCCCCATCTTTTCGACCAGCTTCATGGACTCTTCAGCGGATTGACCGTCGGAGCGGGCGGCCACATAGAGGCTGACGCCGAGTCGTTCCAGGTCCCACTCTGGAGATCCGAAATCGGCCTGGTCAAAATCGTTCAACCCCCATACGGCTCGGCCATCAGGGCCCCGGAATGTGCCGGCGTTGAGCGCGTGAGCGTCTCCTAAGATCGAGACTGTGGGCGCCGGGTTGGGCAACAGGTGAGACGCCTTTTGGTAAGTCGTCTTGAGATCATGAAAAAAGAGTGCTGGCGTGGCTCGGAAGAACTTGTGGCTCGATTCGGCCATCAATTCTCTCTTTTCTTTCTGCATCGCCTTAGAGATGCCGAGCTGCTCGTCGAAGTCTTCCATGAAGGAGAGTGCAGCCTTGGGGGAGCGGTGTTTCCGCGCTGGTTCGATTTGGACGGAATCGACGACCGACGGAGTGGATTCCTGTGCGGATGGTTTGGGTGACTGTTGCAGCCACACGCGTTGCTGGGCCTGCAGCGAAGCTAACGATTTGATCACGGCGTATTTTACCATCCGAACCCGTGCCTGTCATGCCCTTGGGGCCCCTCGGAGCCCCAGGAAATGTGAACTTAAGGACAGATTGTGTCTATTCCGCAGGCTCTTTTTTTACCGCTGAGGGTCCTCAGGATGCTAGCCCGCAAAAGCGCCGTGGGTAGGGCTCTAGTCTACCAGACCACGCTGGACGGCCACGGCTACAGCTTCGGTGCGCCCAGACACATTGAGTTTGTTGTAGAGCTTTCGCAGGTTGGCCTTGATGGTGCTCACGGAGAGGCAGAGGTGGTCGGCGATATGGGCGTTACCTTTGCCCTCCACCAGGAGTTGGATGATCTCTGTTTCGCGCTGGCTGAGGGCGGGTTCGGGCTCCTTGTGTTTGTCGCGAAGCGCGCCGATGACGAAGGGGGCGACCTTGTCCTGAATATAGGAGCCACCATCGATCAGGATTCTGATCGCGCGCAGCAGTTCCGGCTGCTGCACGTCCTTTGTGAGGTAGCCATCCGCGCCGGAGTCGAGCGCCCTGAGAACAGTCGTCGTGTCGCTGTGCATGGTGAGAACCAAGACCGGCAGGGTGGGGTTTTTGGCTTTGATCTTCTTGACCAACCAGGTTCCATCGTGATCGGGCAAAGAGATGTCTACAATGACCAAATCTATACTGGAGTCGACCTTGCTGAGACCCTCTTCAGCGGTCGCCGCGGCAGCACTAACAATGACCTCACCACCGAATTCAACCAGCTTGGTGAGGCCTTCTCTAAGAATACAATGATCGTCAACGAGAAGCACGTTCTTTAGGTCTGACATAGGCGGCCCCTAGGCAAGTTCTTTGGTGATCTCCGGTTCGTTGCTAGTCTATTTATATAGTCTAGTAGTGGTATCCTCTGAGGAGACGATAACCATCGAGTGTTACTTTTGTCACAGGACAATAATGTGTCCACAAGGGCACAGAACACTGGCCGCATGGCCATTGCTTTTCTTGGACAATGCCGAAAAAGCCACTTTTGTGGGGTTTTGGTGGGCGGCACGAGCACGCACTCCTTCCGTTGAATTCAGGCCTCTTGCCAAGGATGTTGAACCGTTTTTGCAGCGCGTCATGTCTTTCTCAGTCTTGGTGACCATGGCACCTCAAAGGAGATTTCGGTGCCAGAATTGGGGTTTGAGGTGATACTGAGGTGCCCACCGATGAGTTGACACCTGTCTTTCATTCCTCGAATTCCAAGACGACCTCTGGCGCTGGCGGCTTGAATATCGAACCCTTTCCCGTCGTCTTTGATAGAGCCGGTCAGTTTGTCGTTCTCCTTTTTGAGGGAAACCCAGCAGTTCTTGGCACCAGAGTGGGCGACGACATTGCGGAGAGCTTCTTGAACCACCCGAAAGGCGAGCAAGCTCACCGTGTGGTCTGTCTGTTCGAGTTCTGCGGCAAGCACCAGAGATATCTGTAGGGCCGTTTCTCTTGCTAACCTGCTGCTCAGGCGCTCCAGGGCCACGGGCAGAGAAGCCCCCTCAAGGATCGGGCTTCTCAAATCTAGCATCTGGTTGCGAAGTTCTGTGTTCATACGCTCGACGATGCCTAGGCATCGCTCAATGAGTACCGGTGCAGGTTCGACCTGATTTCGACCCGTCTGCATATAGAGCCAGAGTCCCGCGATATCTTGGGCGAGCCCGTCGTGGAGGTCTAGGGCGAGGATCTTTCGCTCCGTCTCTTGGTATTCGACAACCTCCTCGATGCGGCTGGATTCTTGGATGGCGCGAACGATTCGAGCGCCACCTCCGGCCGAAGGAGTACGAGCCACAGACAGCTGAGCTCCCAGTATTGTCCGCCCCCGAACGATTCGAACGCGCAGACGGTAGTGATCGGTCTTGCCCTCGATGAGTTCGGTGAAGAGGGCTTGCTCGCGGGCTTGGTCATCGGGCATGATAAAATGGTGAAAGATCGTGCCAGGCAAGCTCTCCGGCAGTCGGTCGACTAATTCAGAAAAAGAATCGTCAGTCTTTAGGATGACGTCCTGTTCGTCAACTATGACCATCGAGAAGGCCGTCGATTCGAAGAGAACCTCCAGTTGCTCGTCGTTGGGCAAGGGCAGCGGTGTTGCGGGGAGGGTCTCGGGTGAGAGTTGGCTGGCTGAGGCTGGAAGGTATATCTCATGCCCGTTGGTGACGACCTTTTTCAGTCCCGGCCAGAGAAAGTGGGACTGGCCCTTTGCGCTCGGCGCTAGTGCTTCTTTTCGCCGCTCCTCGGACTCCAGGAGCTCCACTCCAGCCAAGCCGTGCTCAATGGCCTGTTCGGGAGTGAGGTTGAGTTGGGAGAACAGCGTCATGAAGTCTTGAAAGTTGTCGCATTCGACCATCTTTCCATCACGATACCGTGCGCAGGCGGCACCGGGCCATCGGATCAATCTCTCACTGTCTTTCCAGTGCTTTCCGCAAACATACCAGCTCACCCAAACGCGATCGCCGAACTCGTTCCAGTTTTTGTATTCGAAGCTAAGATCGTTTATGAGCGGGGAGAGCGATCGGTAATACTGCAAAAATCCGTAGGGGTCTACACCCTCTTCATCGGGCCAAAGTCCGGTGGACACTCCCTCGAATTCTTCAAAAATGGTATCTTCGTTGCCGTTGACCCAAACGTCATCGACAAAGTGTCTCATCAATTCAAAGTTTGATTTCTTTTCCACGCACCACTTCCCAAGAGACACCACCCAGCAGGATCAACGTCTTCGAGATTTTTTGAGTTTAGCCTTTGGAAAACGCGACTCTCCCGGGCTTTCACTTGAGGTGGAGAGCCCCGAACGGAGCCGAGGTAGCCT
>CAZVVF010000012.1:0-15755 GCA_964630575.1 uncultured Burkholderiales bacterium
TCAATCGAATCGAGATAAACTCTCCCTGGACCGGATTCTACAATGGCCACGGTGTCCAATACTCGGCTAAAGCCGTAGTCCACAGTACCGCTCCGGAGAGCCTCCGTGGAGCCACCGTCCAATTCATCTTTTTCGATGGAGTCGGTCCCCGCGAGACGTTCAATGTTCCTCTTCCCGTTCTTCAGGCGGGTGGGACCCTGGTTGTGGAATCACCGAGTTGGTGGGACTACAGTCGGGCGGATATAGGCGTGACGGTCAACGTCATAGGCCAAGGCGGAAACACTCCTTTGACCACACGAAAGTTGGGACTGCCAAAATGAGAATCTTAACTCTGCTTTTTACTCTGGCGCTGATCAGCGCCCCCGCTCTTGCTGATGAGCGCTCAGGGCCTGGTCGCAGAACCATCGTCCGCGAAGGATGGGGAACCGTCTTTTTTCAACCGAGTGCTGTTCGTGGAGACTATGAGTTCTCCATGAATGAGGATGGAAATCGATACACCCTGACCAGCGACGACGGAGAGGTCGTCATCGACGAAGATGGCGATGATGTGACGCTGACCTACCCCGGTTTTAAAGGTTCCGTGGTATCGGAGCCAGACTCCATCCGTGTCGATTGGGGAGGCACCATCCACGTTTTCACGCGTGCGGGTGACCGCATGACCTATTCGGGCCCGGTCGGCGAGGTCGTGTTCACACGCAAGCCTAAGGAGTTGTTGATCACCGGGCCCAAGGGAGAGGTTCGCCTCAAGGATGGCGACGGACAGTACACCGTCGAGAGTCCTGTTGGAACGACTCGGTTGGTCACGACCCCATCTGGCTTTAAGGTCTCTGGAGTTCGGCTGACCCAGCACCCCTACTTGCGCCGTGGCGCTATCTTTAGCCACAACGGAGTCGGTCTCTACGTGGAACTGGCTCTCCTCGATCCCATGAATCCTCTCTTTCGATTTTTGGAGTGGAACACCATCATCGAGCTTGAGAGCCGAGGCGACTAGGTCGCCGTGTTCCCACACAGACCCGCGCGTCAGGGTGTGGTGGAACTGCTGAACGAATGAGCCGTCTAGCGGGACTGCTGTTGCTGCTGTTGCTCTTTAGCGGCTGTCAGGGGTCCAAGAAGCCACAGCCGACGGCTTCGCCGAGCGCTTCGGAGTCCCCCGAGCCACCCCCGGCGAGCTACGTCGGTAGTGAGAGTTGCAAGGGGTGTCATCAGGAGCAGTTCGGTGAGTGGTCGAGTTCCGACCACCACGAAGCCATGCGCTTGCCTACCGACGCGACGGTCTTGGGGGACTTTGACAACTCTGAGTTCGACTATTTCGGTTTTCGTTCACGCTTCTACAAAAAGGGCGATGAGTTTTGGGTGGAGACCGATGGACCTCAGGGTCTGAAGAAGAGCTTCAAGGTCGAATATACTTTCGGGTTTGAGCCGCTCCAACAGTATCTCGTGAAGTTCCCCGATGGACGTTTGCAGGCGCTGAGCATCTGTTGGGATACGGAGAAGTCGAGATGGTTCCATCTTCACCCCGAGGAGCCGGTCACCTCAAAGAGTCGTCTGCACTGGACCGCTCCCCAGTACAACTGGAATTTTATGTGTGCCGAGTGCCACTCCACGGGGTTGGAGAAGAACTACGATTCCGAGACTGATACCTTCAAGACCGCTTATGAGGAGATCAACGTTTCTTGTGAGGCCTGTCACGGGCCCGGCTCTGGGCACCTCGAATCGGTATCGGGAGAGCCTCTCCCGAACCATGGCTTTGTGGCGGACCTGACAGGGCGAGGTCCTTGGCAGGCTCAAACCGAGACGCTTCCTCCGCGCCCTCGGCATCCGGACAAAGCCACTGACCAGTTGGATACGTGTGCTCGATGTCACTCCAGACGGGCCATTGTTTCGTCAACCTATCAGCACGGGGAGTCGATCGACCAAACTCACGCTGTTGCGGTTTTGCAAGAGGGCCTCTATCACGCTGATGGACAGATCGATGATGAAGTCTACGTCTACGGCTCGTTTCTTCAGAGCAAGATGTATGGGGCGGGAGTCGTGTGCACGGATTGCCATAACCCTCACACTTCCAAGCTCAAGATCGAGGGTGATAAATTGTGTCTCCAGTGCCATCTGCCCAAAAAGTATGCGGTGCTAGATCATAGCCATCACCAGAATGTCAGCTGCGTCGACTGCCACATGGTGGGCAAGGTCTATATGGGGAACGACTACCGGCGAGACCACAGTTTTCGTATCCCTCGGCCCGACCTCTCGAAGGAGTTAGGGACCCCCAACGCTTGTACGGAATGTCACCAGGACCAGACGCTCGACTGGGCCTCGGCGGCATACCTCAAGTGGTATGGGAAGGGTGATCCTCACTATGGACAACTCCTCAAGAAGGGGAGAGCGGCCGATCATCGGGCCGCGGCAGGGCTCTCGGACCTGGTGCAGGACCCGAGCGTTCCGGACATCGTCAGGGCGACGGCGGTGAGTTTGGTTCCCAACTTGGAGGTTCTCGAGGTGGCCCTGGCAGACCCTTCGAGCCTCGTTCGCCGAGAGGCCGTGCGGATGTTGCAGCGAGCGCCGGTGGAGATGCGAGCGAACCTCGTTAAGCCTTTGCTTCAGGACCCTGTTCTCACGGTCAGAATTGAGGTCGGCAGAGCGCTGGCGGCAACCGGATCGCAGGATGCCGAGGTGAAAGCCGTGATTGAGGAGTACCGCGAGAGTCTTCTGAGCAACGCTGACAGGATGGAGTCTCGTTTGGGGATGGCTGAACTCGCTCTTCTCAACGGCGACACCTCAGCGGCCGAAGAGCATTTCCTCTCTGCCCTCAAATTGGACCCTCGCTCGCCTCAGGCTTATGTGAACCTAGCCGATTTTTATCGCCAAACCGGGCGAGAGGAGGACGGCGAAGCGCTCTTGAGGGAAGGGCTCCAGGCTCTCTCGGTACCCGACACCGCTTCGGTTCATCACGCCCTTGGGCTGTTGTTGGTGCGAAAGGGTGACTATGATCAAGCGCTCGGGCACTTGAAGAGCGCGACCGACCAGTCGCCGACCGACGACCAGTTCAGCTACGTCTACGCCATCGCCTTGGATGGCGTTGGCGCCAACGAAAAAGCGATTGCAGAGCTCGAACGAACGCTGAAACAGCGCCCCTATGACAGGCGAATGCTGTCGGCGCTGATCAGCTTTCTAGACAAGGCTGGCCAGAAAAAGAAGGCCGACGAGTACAGAGCTAGGCTGTGACCATTCTGCTCCCGGAGCGGCTCACTCCCACTCGATCGTTCCGGGGGGTTTTGGAGTCACATCGTAGACGACTCGGTTGACCCCTTCGACCTCGTTGACGACTCGTACGGCGATGCGCTCAAGGAGCGCCCAGTCGAGAGGAAAAACATCGGCTGTCATGGCGTCGTGAGAGCGGACCGCTCTCACCACGACGGTCTCCCCATACTGGCGCCCATCACCCATAACGCCAACCGAGCGAACCGGTAGCAGGGCAGCGTAGTACTGCCACGGACGTTCACCGATGCCATAGACTTTTTCTATTTCGGTGGTGGCGATGTGATCGGCGGCTCGGGCCATGTCGAGGCGTGTCTTGTCGACGGCTCCCAAGACCCTTACAGCCATTCCCGGACCTGGAAAGGGTTGTCGAGCGACCACAGACTGGGGGAGACCGAGTTCTGAGCCGACACGACGGACCTCGTCCTTGAAGAGTTCCCGAAGCGGCTCGAGCAGCTTGAGCTTCATGTCTTCAGGCAAGCCCCCAACGTTGTGGTGGGTCTTGATGGTGGCCGCTTGGCCAGCACCAGACTCCACGACATCGGGGTAGAGAGTCCCCTGGACTAGGAAGGTGACATCCTCGTTCTCGAGGGCTTTGTCGAACACTTCGATGAAGGAGTGTCCAATGATCTTTCTTTTTTCTTCAGGCTCAGAAACGCCGGCTAGGCGGTCCAAGAAGAGTTTCTCGGCGTCGATGCGGCGAACGGCGACACCGGCTTCCTTCATGAGAGCCAAAACCCGGTCAGATTCTTGAAAGCGTAGAAGTCCATTGTCCACAAAGATACAGGTGAGCTGGTCGCCGATGGCTTTGCCTACGAGCGTCGCGGCCACGGTGCTGTCGACGCCTCCGGACAGGGCACAACACACCTTGCAGTCGCCGACTGTCTCGCGGATCTCCTGTAGGGATTCCTCGATAAAGTGGGAGGCTGTCCAGTCAAACTCGCAACCGGCGAGGACCAGAAAATTTCTCAGCAGGGTCTCCCCGCACTCCGTGTGAGAGACTTCTGGGTGGAACTGGAAGCCGTAGAGGTGCCTCTCGTCGTGGACAAAGATGGCGTCGCAGTCGCTCGTGGTGGCAACAGCGTGGGTGTCACTCGGCAACGTTATCACTTTGTCTCCGTGGCTCATCCAACAGACTTGCCCGACCGAGACTCCTTGGGTCAGAGGGTGATTGGCTACCGAGCACAGTTGCGCGGGTCCGTACTCTCGAACCTCAGAGCGCCGAACCTCTCCACCTAGACCTTGGCACAGAAGTTGCATTCCGTAGCATATCCCTAAGACAGGTATACCGCTATCGAGGAGCCCGATTGGGAGTTTTGGACTAGCTTCGTCGTAGACGCTCTGTGGGCCGCCGGACAGAATCACAGCGCGAGCGGCGGGAAAATCTTCGGCTTTCCACTCGGTCGGTGGGGGCACTAATTCGGAGTAGACCCCTTGTTCGCGGAGTCTGCGTGTAATGAGAAGATTAAATTGGGAACCGTAGTCTAATACGACAACTTCAGGATTTCTTGACATGAAATCAGGTTCGAAGAAGGGGAAATGCTTCCTACCTCGGATTCATGAGAGGGGAAAATTTGTCTTAGGCTTGGAGATCCTCCCATCAATCTGCTAGACTCAGATACAGGAAGCGGTGTTCGGCGCTCCATCAAGGACGGTACCTCGGCACGAGATCGAGGACCGAGAGGTGGAGAGCGGAGTACGGAAGGAAAAAGGATGCCAGCCAGCGCTCCCGCGCGGAATGCATTGACTGACCTCACTTTTCTTATTCCGGCAAAAATCAGGCCGAAAGCGGGACTACCTCCCGGCTTAGCACCGCCATCTGTACGAGAACGAACCCTCTTTTTTCGTTCCTTTGCCTGCCTGTTCCGTGCCGGGATTCCGCTGGAGCGGTCCCTCGATATCCTGAGCGAGCAGACGGAAGACCCTGCCTTTCGCCTCTTGCTTCAGCGTATGGCTAAGGACTTGATGCACGGACACTCACTCACGGCGGTGTTCAGCCGTGTGCCTGAGGTTTTTACCTCGTACCACGTTCGTATGATTCGAGTGGGCGAGATGTCTGGTCGTATGGATGACGCCTTAGAGCAGTTGGCATTGGCCGAGGAGAGAGCCGGTGCGCTCAATCTGAAACTCAAATCGGCGCTGACTTATCCAGCCTGGACGATGGTGATAGCGGTCTGCTTTCTCCTTTTCGTTCCGCCCTACCTCATGGACGGCTTGTTCGATGCCATCGATGTGACCGGCGCCAAGGTGCCTTTCATCACAGCCGTTGTTCAATCGATCTTTATGGTGGTTCGGCACCCGGTCTTTCAGATCTGTTTCGCCTCTGCCGTCGGTGCCTTTATATACTACTATCCGAGAATTGCTCGGTCGGAAAAAGTCAAGAGTTGGCTCTTGACCAACGCCCTACGGTTCAAGCCATCCCGGAAGCTGGCACAGAGCCTTATCACGGCGAGGTTTTCCCGCGCTTTCTCCACCATGCTCGAAGCTGGGGTCGCACCAGCGCTCTGCCTTCGACTCGCTGGTGAAGAAGTGGGAACCCTCGATTACAAGCAAGCCGGAGTGGAAGCCCTCTACCGGTTAGAGAACGGTGAGGAGTTCCCGCGCGCTGTACGCCGGATCCCTCATCTTCGCGACTACTTTCACGAGTTTCTCAAAGCCGGTGAAGAGACCGGAACGATGCCCGATATGACCGCGAGAGCGGCCAGAATTGCTGAGGCAGAAGTCGAGCAACAACTGATGCTCTTTGTGGCTCTTTTGGAGCCCATGGTGATGATGTTTATCGGAGTGGTCGTGGGTATTTTAGTGGTGGCATCGATGCTTCCGATGGTATCTGTTCTTCAAACTTTGTAAGGAGTTTCCATGCATTCCCCAAGCAGACGCGATGGCGAATCCCGCCCACAACGCCGAGGTGCCAGTCTCGCGACGGTCATGATGGTGGTCGCTATGATGATGACGTTGGCTTTCACGGTCGTAGCGATAGCCTTCAATCACTTGAACCTTTCCTTTAAGAACGGAAACAATTCTAAGGCCAAGCACTTGGCCGAGGCGACCCTGGCATTGACTATTGACAAGATTGTCAAAGACCAGGATTTTGGCACCGTCGGAACACCGGAAGAGCGAACCGTAAGGTTGAGTCGCGAATCCTTACCTGAGGGATTTGGGGTGGTCTGTTTCGACGAGGACTTGGCCAGCACCGAGGGGGTGCTCTATTCCACCAACAATCGCTCGGAGTCCTCGATGTATGGAGCGGGGGGCCGTTTGGTGCCTGGCGAGAGTTTCCATTTGGTGGCCCTTGGCCAGGTTAAGAACTCTCGGGCGGTCGTGGAGGCCGTCGTCACCATTCCCAAGTTCCCATTCTCGGTGGCCTCGCAGGGCGCGATTCGATCGTCTGGGGGACTCACCGTGGCTTCGGTCAAGCCCGGCATACCCTACGACCTGAGCTACCCTTTGCACAACGACGATCTGGAGCCGGGCCATCTGGTGTCGAATTCCAAATCGGGCGACGACGCCATCGTCTTGGTCGGTGAAAACAAAATCTACGGTGACATTCAGTCCTCATCGGGTGTGACCATCGAAGATGAAACTGCGATCCTCGGAGAGGTGAGGACCGATTCCCAGGACGAGGCGCTTCCGACGATCAACGCCATGAGCTACGACCCCGAACTCGAACCGGGTTTGCAGACCGTCAATTCCGGGGCCGGTCGGTTGGAGGTTGAAGGCTACAACAAGTCCTACGGTGATCTCACCGTGGACAATGGGATTCGGCTCAACGGAGGCGTACTCTACGTAGAGGGAGACCTCACGGTGAGTGCCGGTGGGGTGAGTGGCAAAGGTGCCCTGGTTTCGACGGGTGATATCACGGTGTTCGGTGACGGCGAAGCGGTCTCGGACAACGAGGCTGCTCTCATCGCGGATGGCGATATCTATCTCAAGGGGTCGAGCAGTGAGAAGGCAAAGTTTGCCGGATTGATCTACACCAACGGGCGGCTCAAGGCAGACAATTTGCGCTTGGCCGGCGTGTTTGTGGCTGCCGGCTCTGACAGTGAGGTCGACTTCAAGAATACAGAGGTCTACGAGGATACCTCAAAATCCAAGATCGAACTGGCGAGCAAGCAAGAGTTCGAACTGCCACCACTGAGCCCCCCGGCGATGACTTTTTCAGGCAAGAGCATTGAGGCCAGCTACGATCCGAACTCGCTTATGAGCGACCTTTCGAAGTACGCTAACCCCAACACTGGACCGGGCCAGCCCGAGTACCTGTTCAAGTTCGCCTCGGTGGGATCGAGCACCGGTTACTATACCTATGAATCTTCCGAGAGCGGTCCGGTCCTAGTGGAAACGAGTGGTCCTGACCAGTACTTGATCGATGGGAGCACACTGGGGCTCAAAATTTTCGGGCAGACCGTCAATTCGCGAGCTGAAGCGATGACGGTGGCGGTGAACGAACTCGAGGCGCAGTTTCTTGCCGAGGGGAGAACCCTGACGACGCCAGAGAAAGATGCCATTAGGACCTCAGCGGGGATCGTGTTCGACTCAGGCAGTGCCGCTCTGTACGTTTCGCGGGCTTCGGCGGAGTTCAGCGCAAGCTCTGACCCTTCGAGTACTGTGCCCCCGGATTTTGACTGGACCCTCGATATGGCCGATTTTTTCTCGCGAGCAGACCACATGAAGGTCGTGTACTGGGGTGGTTCCATTGACGACTAGAGCCACGGCGGCAACACGCGCTTTCACCTTGGTGGAGACGATTTTTTCTAGCCTTTTTATCTCTCTAACGGTACTGGCTATTATCAATCTCTATCCTGGAGCTTACCTCTCGGTACGCAAGAGTGAAGCGCTGCTGCAGTGCGATCTGTTGGCCAATTCCATCCTTGAGGACCTGAGATCGACGCGTTTTGCGGACCTGCCTGATGTGACAGGGAAGCTTCTTGAAGAGCAAACGATCGGTGGAGTTCTCTATTCCCCTCGTTTGACAATTTTCAAGGTTCCAGGGACTGAAGAAAAGATGATAAAGGGAGTGAAACTGCAGATCCGCTACCGGGTCCGTGACGTCGAGCGCGAGCCTGAGGTCTACGAGACCTACTTGCACGCGTTGGGCCAATGACCACTATGATGAAACGGCAAACAGGAGCCTTCACCCTCATCGAGGTGATGATCTTTTCTGCCCTGAGCCTGATCTTGATAGGTGTCCTCACCCAGACCTTTATCTTGGCTGCGCGCGGCACCGAAGACAGTCGAACGAGAGTCGATCTTCAGCAAACAGCTGTCTTGATCCTCAAGCGGATAGAGGCCGATCTCGGCACCACTTCATTTCGTGCGATGAAGGCCCACGAGGATGATATCTATGTTCTTGCCATGGCTCAAATCGCCGGGATCAATGAGAACTCCAACGCGATATGGAAGGACACACAAGTCCTCTATGGGTACGACCCCGCCACGAAGGTTCTTCATCGGGATGAGTTCATCCCAGCCCCGCCGCCCTTGAGCCCTATACCGCCTTACCTCCCAACCGATGCCGAGCTGCTAGGATTGGCAAAGTCGGCTCAGGATAGAAAGCTCGTTCTTTCCCCCTACGTCGAAGAATTTGCGGTCACGGACCAAAAGGGTAACACCACGGCGTTTCTAGTCAATCCTCTCAAGCTGACTCTCAAATTCAAGCGTCCGCTCTCCACGGCCGAACGCTCCACGGAGTTCAACGTGGAAAGGCGCTTTACCATGAGGAATTCGTTCTGAGCGGGAGAGTTGCGCCGCTTCCATAAAGATGTCGCCAGGCTGTCCGGTGGTGGGGGCCGGGAACCCTGAGTTAGGTTTCCATTTATTTGAGGCATCTGAGCAAGATAGTGGCGAGTGAGGTGCGATGTATCATCGTTCTGCTTTGCCTATTGTTGGCTCCAGTCTCGGCCCAGAAGGGCAGGGCTGTCGTGGCGCCGTCGGAGCCGGTCGCCGAGATTCTGGTGGACAGTCACGGGGGGACACCTCGAACGGTGAAGTCTACCGACAAATTCGTTGTTTTCGAAGAAGATTTTGGCGAAGGCGACACCTTGAGGCTGGTTTTCAATGCTCCCGGCTATGCGCGACAGGCTCGCTTTCTAAACCGCTCGATTCTCGATGAAGCGGACCAGGGGACTTTGGAGTTGAGCGTGACAGAGCTCTACCGTGAGCAAGTGCTGCTGAAGTTTGATTCCTATCCACCTGACGCTTACCTGAGCATTGAGCAGATCTCTGGCCAAGGCATGAAGCCTCACTACCTCGGCCGCTATCCGCAACTCACAGTGGCTGACCGCTACGACCTTAGCCACGGTCAGTTTCTCGCGGTGAACCTTCTGCTCGAACGCAAAGGCTACGCACCTTGGCGCAAAAAGACTCCTCTCAACTCGCTGGCAGAACCCGGTCGAGATATCGTCAAGCTCGGAGAGATCGAGCTTGAGCCCTTGCCTGGCTGGGCCAACCGTTGGGAGCAGATCAAGGTTCTCCACCGCTATCGCACGCCTTTGGCTCTGCTCTACGATTTGATCGCCTGCGCTTTTCTCTTCTCCTTGCCGCTGTTCTTCTTGCCCCGTTACCGGGCCCATAAGAAGCAGAAGGAACTCTGGAAGAGAAAAGAGATGCTGGAATCGGTCATCACCGATACCGACCCCTTGCTCAAGAAGGTTCTAGGTGGCTACTACCTCACCGCGCGCATAGGGCGAGGTGGTATGAGCAAGGTCTACCGCGGTCTGCCAGAGACCACTCTGGACCTCGAGGACGCTGTGGCTGTCAAGGTTATCGACGAGGAACTCGCGACTTCCGAGGAATACCGGGCTCGTTTCCGTCGTGAGGTTGAGGTCTGCGCGTCCCTCAACAACTCCAACACGGTGAAGCTGTTGGATTGGGGGGAGAACGGCAACCTTCTGTTTATGGTGCAAGAACTGATCGAAGGCCAGACCCTCAAGCAGGCGCTCAAGAAGCCGCTGAGCCAGGCTCGCTTCGTGCACATCTTCATCCCTATTCTCAAAGCCCTTCGAGCAGCCCACAGTAAGGGCGTTATTCACCGTGACCTCAAGCCGTCCAATGTGATGATCACACCGACCGACGTAGTCAAATTGATGGATTTTGGATTGGCCAAGGCCAACAAGCCTGGTCACGACCTCACCCGAACCGGTGATGCCTTCGGGACCCCGATATACATGAGCCCCGAGCAGATCTCTGGAGGCAAGGTGGAGCCTTCTGGTGACCTCTATTCTCTGGGTGTTATGGCCTTTGAACTCTTGACCGGGCGGCTTCCCTTTGACGTCGGGGAGGACCCCATGTCGGTGATGCTCGCCCACCTCCAGCAAAAGCCCTACTCCTTGAGTCAGTTTCGCCCAGATATCGATCCGGCACTGGATGCACTCGTGGCTGAACTCCTGGAGAAAGACCCCGCCGAGCGTTTGTCAGACATCGACTACATCATCGAGGTCCTGGAGAATCTCCCTCGGAGCTACTGACTCGACTCGTTTATCAGATCGGAAAAGGCCTTGTGAAGGTTTGTATTGGAGGCCAAGATCTGTCCCTCGAAGAGATCGAAAGGTGTCCCATCGGGTTTGGTCACGGTGCCTTGCGCTTCTTGGATAATGAGGACCGCAGCCGCTAGATCCCAGGGCTTGAGGTACCACTCCCACACGGCATCGAGACGACCGGCAGCCACCTGGCAGAGGTCCAACGCGCTTGCCCCTCCGCGACGAACACCCTGACAGCGCTCGCAGGCTTTGAGAATGAGGGGACCTTGGCCCAAAGGCCATGTGCTCAAGGTGGTTACGATGAGAGATTCAGAGAGACTCTGGGCCTGGCTCACCGCGATCGGGGTTTGATTGAGAAAGGCCCCACCGCCGGAGGTCGCTGTGAAGAGCTCATCGCGAATGGGATCGTAGACAACACCGAGTATAGGGACAGAGTCTTGGACCAGGGCGATGGACACGGCTACAAAGGGATAACCGTGAACGAAATTCTTGGTGCCATCGAGAGGGTCCACGATCCAAGTCAATGAGGCGTTGTGATCGCTCGAGCCAGACTCTTCGCCCCAGAAGGCGACGTCGGGATGCTCCTTTGCCAGGAGGGCTTTTATTGTCTCTTCACAGGCTCGGTCGACTTCGGTAACAGGATCCTTAAAGTTCTTAAACTCCACATCGAAGTGGCCGCCGAAGCGGTTCCTTATTATGGCCCCAGCGGCTTTCGAGGCCTTGATCGCGCTCTTGAGCCGACTCTCATCACGGTCCGTCATGGGCTTGGCCTTCGGCTCCTTTATTGCTTGGCCTTTATGGTGATCGTCTTTCTTACAGGCCCGCCGAGAGGAGTGAGCGAAACGGCAGAACATGAATCCAGGAAGCTTGGTAGAGTACCTTCAGGGAAAAGAGTTGGCCCTCGCATTCTGCCTAGGAGCAGAGAACAAAAATAAGGTCCCCGTTTTGAGTTCTAGCGGTCGCAAGGAAAGCTTGGCGGCCAAGAAAATTCTTTTTCATCACCCCACAACGTTGAGTCCAACAGCCCCTCGCGAGGAGGTTTTGGAGCAGATCGCCTCCACGGAGCGGAAGAAGAGCGCCGAAGCTGAGCAACTCGATCTCGTAGAGTTGTGGGAGCTGTTGAGCGAAGAGGAGCCCGACAAGGAGTGGTCCTTGAGCGAGCTCGGTGAGTACCTCTATACCGAGGAGTTTGGCAACTGGGAGAAATCGGTTCTCTATCGAGCGCTGCTGGCCGATCGCTATCGCTACTCGCGAAAGGGAAACTGTTTTGTCACTCGTAGCGCCGAGCAGGTGGAGGAAGCCCTTCAGCGTGAGGTCGTGGAAGCCCAAAGGGAAGCCGAGCGAGGGGCCGTGAAGGACTGGCTGAGAAAGGTTTGGGAGACCCGCCAAAGCGAGATCGATGGACCTCACGCCGAAGCCATCGCCGAATGGAAGGAACGCATTCGCAACGCGGCGATCTTTGGAGAGGAATCTTCGCACTATCAACACGTTCATCGCTACCTCAAGGAACTGGACGCCAAGAGTCGCGATGTCGCTTTTCAGTTTATGATCCGGCTCCAGGAGTGGGACCAGGACCAAAACGTTGAGATCCTAGCCAATCAGACGCCAACCGTTTTTTCGCCGGAGGTTCTAGAGGATGCCAGGGCTGCTGAACTGGAGCTTGACAGTGTCCTAGAGCAGGCGGACCGAGTCGACCTCACTGACTGGGATTGCCATTCCATTGACGACGCTGCTACGACCGAGATCGATGACGCTCTGGCCTGGAGAGAGTCGGGGGATGGTTACGAATTGGCGATTCATATTGCCGATGCCTCGGCCTTGGTGCGCCCTGAGCACGAGACCTTGGAGCGGGAGATTCGCTATCGAGCGACCTCGGTCTATCTGCCGGACCTCAAGGTCCGCATGGTGCCTGAGAACCTGTCGGATGATGCGCTGAGCCTCAAGGCGGGGCACACCCGACCGGCCTTTACCTTTCTCGCTAAGATCGGAGCGGATGGCTCGCTGGCCTCGGCGTCGATGATGTGCAGCAAGATTCGGGTGACAGAGCGCCTGGACTACGATACGGCCGATGCTATGGTTGCTGAGGGGCAGGAATATTGGGCTACGTTCGCCCGAATCGCTGAGCTTCTCAAGGGGCAGCGTGAGGCGAACGGTGCGGTCAATCTTCCCTTTCCTAGGATGAACGTTGAGTTGGATGGCAGCACGATTAAGCTGGTCCCGGACGAACGGGGGTCGGCCTCTCAAACGATTGTCAGCGAACTGATGATCTTGGCCAATCGCATTGCCGCCGAGTATCTCTCCGAACACAAGTTGCCGGCTATCTATCGGAGCCAAAAGGCACCGGACCCTCCGATCGAGGCCCGGGCGGAGTGGAAACCTCATCATCTCTATGAGGCGCGCAGGAGCTTTTCGAGGAGCGCCCAGGGCTTTGAGCCAAGCCTGCACTCTGGCTTGGGACTGAACTGCTACGTCCAGGCGACTTCTCCCATTCGGCGCTATCGTGACTTGATTTTGCAACGACAGATCAAGCACCATCTCCGAACCGGTGAAACGCTCTATTCTCAAGAGAGTCTCGAGGAGATTCTTACCGTGACGAGCACTCCCGTCTCTCAAGCCGAGAAGATGGAGCGCAATCGCAAAGGTTACTTCCTGCACAAGTTGTTGAAAGCCAACAGGGGCGAAGAGGTGGAAGCCGTCGTGCTGGCTGCCTCTGCAGAGCGCTACACCTTGCAGCTCAAGGAGTCCCTGCGCGAGGTGGATGTCCCCCACGGAGGGGGACCCCTTCGGGCGCCCGGCGAGACGGTTAAGGTGAGAATTATTTCAGTCTACCCGAGGGACAGGGTGATCAAGGTGAGTTCCCCGCTCTAGTTTTCTTTGACGTTGACTTCCAGAACCGTTTCCGAAATGAGGCCATCACCGTTTTGGGAGAGGGTTGCGTTGGTTGAGCGAAGGACTCGCCCCGTTTTGCGGCAGATTGTGAAAGTCGCTCGAACCTCCTGGGCTGGGTCTGCGTCGTCGGCGTCACATTCGCTCACGATGGTCGCGGTCTTGTCGTCTGCGGACTCGAGCTTAAAATGCACGAGGGCGTTGAGGGCGGGATTCTCTTGGCTCCAAACGGTTCCCAATTGTAAGGGCTTTTCGGGGAACAGCGGTGCCGACCAAGTTTTGCGGTCTTGGCTATTCCTGGCCAATTGGTCGACCCAGATCTCACCGGATGTCTCCCCTTCTGACGCGATGTTTTTTCTCCAGCGAATTCGACATTGACCGTCAGAAACTTCGAGCACCTCGTGCTCTAGGTTCCAAGTCTTTTCGGTCGCGGAGCGCTGGCCATCGCCAACATCCCCGGTTTGTAGGAGCCTGTGTTGTTCGACCCAGCGGTCGCCTTTTTGACATTGATAGCGTAGAGTAATTTCCATATTGAACTGTTCCGAGTAGATGGCCGACAACCTTTTAGCTCAAGCCGTCCCTGTTGCTCTTAGGGGTTTGACACCACATACTTGACGACGCCTTCGTCATAGGCTGGCCGATAGTAGACGTCGCGGAAGGTGTAGAGGCCGCGTTTGACCTCGGTGGCCCCGACGGGAAGTTCGTCGATGACAGTGCCAACAGCGGGAATAACGACCTCGTAGCTCTTGCTGTTGTCCAGTGGCGGAAGGGGCTGTGATCCGCCTGTTTCGCCACTCGACTGACCTGTTGGTGGGGCGCTCTCGTAGGAGTCTTGATAGTAGTCTTGATAGTAGAACCCGTTGGCGTAGTAGTAGGAGCCACCGGGATAATAGGCGCGTCGATTGTGAATAGGAAGCGTGGTCACTCGGTCGCCTATGGAAGGCATGTTGGCCGGGCGCTGATAGCGAACCGGGGCACTCTGACCTGTATAGACTGGTGTGGTTTGGCCCGTGTAGGGAGTGCTACGTCCGGTGTAGGCCGGTGTCATCTGACCGGTATAGGGGGTGCTGCGACCGGTATAGACCGGGTTGATTTGAGCCCTCGGGGCAGAGTAGCGCAGGCTGCCGCGTCTTTGGGCTTGAGCTTGCTGGCTACTCACAAATATCAGGGTTATCGCGAATATTCCAATAAAATGATGCTTCATTTGTTCTCTACCTCAAGTTCGGCGTGATGTTGAATTTCGTAGGCATCGGCTGGAGGTATGAAGGTGAACGAGTCGCGAGCGATCGGGGTTGTGGTATCCCAGTTTGAGAAGACCGCGTCGTAGCGTGGAACCCCAGGCTCGTTAGCGTGGCGAATCACGATTTTGCGTGGCCTGGGCGCTTCGCCGTCCTCAACCCAGATCTGCCACTCGATCCCAGAGTTTTGAACAAAGGAGAGGTGGTGGCAGGGTATGCCTTCGATGGCGTGTCGCCCCACATAGAAGCCGTTTTTGAGGTCTGCTGTAAGCACTTCATAGCTGTCTGGGAAGAGAAAATCAGCGACAGGGAGGGTGAGATTGAGCTCGTTGTTGGCGAAATCGAGCATGGTGGGGATGTCACCGGGAATGGAGTCCTTGGAGTAGAATCCCTCCTTGGGACTGTAGATGACGAGATCTTGACCGTCAAAAAAAGCCTGCGCGTCTCCCTTGTCTCCTCGCCGTATACTGCGGACTCCGTCTGGTCTGCGAACATAGATGTCGCTGGAGGAGGCGAATTCGACCCAGCGACCCGAGCGTTCGTCATCGTATTCGGCGTCCACGTGGAAGCTGAACTGTTCGAGTTTCCCTAGATAGGAACTCATCTCTTTGAGAATGTTGTCGGCTTTCGGTTCCACCTCTTGAGCGTTGGCGCTCGTGAGAAGGGCCAAAACAAGGGCGGTCCTGATGATCCATTTCATAGAAAATCCTCCGTACATGTTGTGCGTTCGGCAGGCTCGATCTCCTGCCGAGAGAGTTTCGAGGGGCGACGGGGCCTCTTCTAGAGGGCGGAGTAAACCTCTATCATCTGGTAGCCGTTGAGAAAGACCCTCTCCAGGCCTTGGCAATCGCTCTGCTCCGCCTGAGGCAACTTTTCGAGCTGTTCTAACCTCTTGTGAGAATAG
>CAZVVF010000013.1:0-14907 GCA_964630575.1 uncultured Burkholderiales bacterium
AAAAGAGTTCTCTGTTTCATCCGAGCGAGTTTAGACCCCTAAACGAGCGGTCCTTTGAAGGCGGAGGAACTAACCGCCAGCAAAGCCGGTGGTGCCGGCGAACAGATCCTGGGCTTCCTTTAGGGAACTGATAGGCGACTGTTAACATGGTGGTCACCCCAAAAAAGGAGGATTGCCCCACAATGAAAGAGTGAAACGTTGCTTATGTTACCTCAGTGGTCTCCTCCTCGTCTTGAGCGCTATGAACCCCGCCCAAGCCCAAAACTACCGAGGTGTCGGACAAGCCGGTTTTAGAATGCCCGCTACAAACTGCCAGCCTCGACCGAGCCACCCTGTGAGTCCAGCGGCGAACCGGACGATGGTTCCCGCTCGCACAGCCAGTGGGGTTCCCATCCGCTACGTCAACGTACCCGTTCCCAATTTCAACAACTGTGCGGCCCAGAATAACAACGCCTACAACGGCGCGAGATACGGTTACGGTTACAGCTATGGCTACGGCTACGGATACGGATCTAGCGGCTACAACTCGAGTTACTCGCTTTCCGGCAGCAACAGCCAACCGCTCCAGCGACAGGCAGCCAGAGCCGAAACGCAGTCCCAGGCGCCGCCTGACCCACGCTCTGCCCGAGACTACTCCCACCGAAAAGCCTTAGAGCAATTTGCTCGCGACAACTCCGTAGGCGGTCGCATCTACCTCACCAAGGATTCCCGAAATTGGCTCCTGACCTACAATGGCCCCCCGATCTATTCGGCCGACTCGGCCCGAATTCCGTGCTTGGGCAAGGTCAGTGATGGCCTAGAGCAAGCCGTCATTTTGACCATTAAGTTTGACGGCCAAGATGTTGTGGAAACCATACTGGAGCCGGCCAGCTTCTAAAAACGACCAGGGAGCACGATCGAGGCGCCAAAACCTGGACCAACCCAGAGAAATTCGAACGGAATGAGTTCCCTCAAACATAAACTTCTGCTGATCTCCAGCCGCGAAGTCTTGGCCGAAGCCGTCAAGTCCCTTCTCCATTTGGCCATGGGAGAAGACGCGGAGCTTGTGGTCTTCAGCGATTCAGACCCAGCACTGCAGCAGATCCCCCTAGCCAACTTCGAACTTCTCCTCCTAGAGGCCGATTCCGAGGTGGAAAGGCGTCTCGAAAAACTGCAAAACCTCTTTCCTCACTGTTCTGTTGTGGTCCTCACCGAAAAGGCCGACCACGATCTCGGCTTAGCCTGCATCGGTGCCGGTGCGCACGATTACATCACCCTAGAGGAGATCAGCCCCGGATCGCTGCTGCGCTCCCTACGCTTTGCCATGGAGCGACGCAAAGTACAGCAGGCCCTCAAGAGCAGTCAGGCCCAGCTGTCTCAGGCCCAAAAAATGGAAGCCATAGGCCGGATGGCCTCGGGATTGGCCCACGACTTCCGTCAGTACATTCAGGTCATTGTTGGCAACTCACGAGTGCTGCAGAAGCTTTGCCAAGATGACGAGAACATCAGTCAACTCGTTCAAGATATTGCCCAAGCGGGTTTCGGGGCCAATGAGTTGGTGGGTCAGGTTTTGGATTTCGCCCGCAAAGGTCCAGCCGAGACCAAAGAACTCGACCTCAACAAAGTCGTTCTCGCCAATCGCGGCCTCCTGGAATCCTTCGGCAAAGGGGTCAGCATCGAATTTGCCTTGTCCGAGCAACCCCTAATCGTCGATGCCGACACGGTTCAACTCGGACAGATCGTTCTGAATCTCGCCATCAATGCCGTAGACGCCTGCGACAAGGATGGGGTCGTGCGCGTGTGCACGCGTCAGCTCTCCCTGGACAGACACTACAACGACCATAGCATCGCCATCGAGCCAGGAAACTACGCTGTGCTGGAAATCCAAGACAACGGTTCGGGGATACCAGAGGAGATCAGAGGCAGCCTCTTTGACCCCTTTTACACCACCAAGCCTCGGGGCGAGGGCACCGGACTGGGCCTCTCCACGGTCTACTCCCTGGTTGTTGGCCTCAGTGGGAAGGTCTCGTATTGGTCCCAGGTCGGCCGGGGCACAACGTTTGGCGTGTTCCTCCCGTGTCGCACGCCACGCAGCGATGAGACTGTGGCTCCCCTCAACCATCGCGTCGGCCTTATCGGCGCGACCTCCCTGGAGCGGAGTATGCTGCGGCAAGACCTCAAACAGCTCGGGTGCAAGGTGAGGGAGTTCAACTCCATCAAGCGGGCAAAAGTCTGGGCCGAGAAATACAGTGACCGTTGCGTCTTAGTGGATCAAGACGCGGTGACGGATCCAGCGGAGCTCGACGAGAGCTGTATCCTCATCTCCGGGCTTCAGGCGACCCTGGAGAACCCCATCTATCAGCTTCTGCCCAAACCCTACTCAGTCGGGCAACTCGCCACCGCTTGCAGGCGTGCCATCACTGTTATGGCCTGAACTCTTCTTAGAACCCAACATCGCGGCCATATAGAGTTCAACGTCTCGGTTGCTGCTCTCGGCGAAGCGCAAGCCACAGAGCCAAGTTCCCGATTCGGTAGGTCGCACAGACGCCACCTTGGCAACTCCGCGCAGAGCGGGAAGGTCGCCATAAGGGAAGGTCTGAAATTTCAGAGAGACCGAGGTGGGCAGTTCAACCGCACAATCCACCAGAGCCCCACCGAGCGAAAGGTCCAGCATGCTGGCCTCTCCGTAGAGCTCTCCCTCCAGGGTGCGGAGTTCACACTTGACTCTTCCGGGCACTCGCACCAAGCGCCGCCGCTCATCCACGTACTCGGCCTCAAAGCCGGCCTGAATGAGGGCGGGCTCCAGCCAAGAGCCAATCAGGCGATCCTCGTCCAATTCGCACTCCACCCCCACCAGATGAGTCCCGGACTTGAGTGCCTTGGCCCAAAGCACGGTGCCGTTAAAAGAGGGCCCAAAGTCCTCGCAAAGCAAGGTCAGGTCACTGTCTTTCTCCAGTGGCCTGTCAAGCTCGAGGCACAGCCCAGTGAAGGTGAGATTCACCACCGTGGCAGGGTACACATCGTCGCCGACCTGAACTTTGATATCGACTCGAAAATTCAATCGAACCGACTCTCGCCGTTCGTCGGTGGGAATGGACTCTTTGGGGAGTAGCTGCTGAACCAGCCTCTTCAAAAACCTCATGCTGAAAGAGTTGACCGACGAACATCGGGCTCCTCCCTCCAGCGAGCGGCTCCCATGTCATCAACTGTCAGACCTTTGGCCCAAGAATCTGTTAGACTGAGCTATGCGAAAATTGACTCTCCTGTGTCTCCTCCTCACCCTAGCGATTCCAAGCTTGGCCGATAAGAGTTCTGAGGCCAAAAACGTTTACGGAAAAATCCAGATCGTGGACTCCTTTCCAGACTACAAAGTCCAGGTCGTGAACAGCTTCCCTGATCTCAAGGTTCAGAAGGTCACGTCTTTTCCGGACTCGCCTGGGAAGTGGCAGATCGTAGACAGTTTCCCTGACTACAAGATCCAGTTTGTGGACAGCTTTCCTGATTTCAAGATTCAGTACGTGGACAGTTTTCCCGGACCAGCCAAGTAGAAGGGGCCGCTGAGCGCAGGTGTCGAAAGTCCAGCCATGACCTCAAGTGAGGAGCCGCAAAGCGATCAAGCTCCGCCATCCGTAGTCGCCAAATGCGCCGGAGCCCTGTGGGCCGGAACCGCCCTGGTCACGGTCTTCACCTACTGGCAAGAACCGCTGATTCTCACCCTGGCGTCCTCCTTTCGAGTTCAACTGCTGCTCGCTCTCATCGCCTTCTCCCTAGCGCCAATGATCCTGTTCAAAGGGAAGAGGCGACTTCTCTTCCCGGCCGTGCCCATGGTCATCGGCGCGACCTTCCTCTCCTATTTTTTGCCCAGCGGAAGTGGCATCGATGAGGTCGGCGCCACCCCTCAGCAGACCAGAATCTGCGTCGCGAACGTCTATTCGGGCAATCGGGACATCGCGGGTTTGGCTCAGTTTGTCAGGGATGATCCCGTCGAGATACTCGGTGTTCTGGAGGTGGCCCCGCACCATACCAGCGCTCTGGAGAGCATGGGTTTTGACACCGTGTTGCTGGAGCCGCGAGCGAGCAACTTTGGCATCGGCTTGTTGAGCAAAGAGAACCCACTCAAGACTCAAATCCTGGGCCGGGAGACTCCCTTCCCTATGATTTTAGCTGAGTTCGAAGACTTTCAAGTCCTTCTCGCTCACCCCGCCCCACCTCTCAACAACAGCGCTCGCCAGGTGGGCGATCAGCTGGTCGCTGAGTGCGCGGCCCTGGTTGAGGCCTCTAAAAAGCCCACCGTGGTCATGGGGGACCTCAACGCCACCGGTTGGGACCTGCGAGTTCTGCCGCTCAAAGAAGCGGGGCTCAAGGACGCTCGGTCAGGCTTTGGGATCTTGCCAACATGGCCCACCCACAATTCGCTGATGCTCATCCCCATCGACCATATTTTCGTACCCGAAAGTTGGGAGGTTGCCGAATGCCTTCGAGGTCCCGACATCGGTTCTGACCACTTCCCTTTGAAAGCGACGCTGCTCCATCCGGCAAGACCATAGCTCTGATAAAGTTTTCCTTAGCCACGAATGGGGCAAGACAACGGTATCAGACCAAACTCCAGGAGACCACATGCCCGCACAACTTCTTATCTACGAAAACATCACTGCTCTTTCCAAGGACAAACACGCCAACTGGTGAGCAGAAGTCGGGCAGGACTTTAGTCACGCTCGAAAGCTCAACGCTCTGCCCATGTGGGTCGCTGAATTTTTGCCAGTCGCTCGCGAATACCCCATCGTCTTCAACAGGACCAACGACTCGGTACAGCCTCTCATCCTGCTAGGAATGAGAGACAAGGAGAACCTGTTTCTAGATGACACCAACCAGTGGTCCGGCGAGTACATCCCAGCCTTCCTGAGACGATACCCCTTCGTCTTCGGACGCTCCCAAGACGGCAAAACTCTCACCCTGTGCATCGACGAAAACTACGCGGGCTTCAATCAAGAGGGAAAAGGCGAGCGACTCTTTACCGACGATGGAGAGATCACTCCCTATGTCAAAAACGTCCTGCAGTTTCTGCAGAACTTCGAGCCTGAGCACACTCGCACTCAAGCCTTCTGCCGAAAACTCGACGAACTCGACCTCTTTGAATCCCACAACGCCGTGTGGACCTCACCCAGCGGCGAGAAGACCTCGCTCACTGGATTCCTCTGCATCAACCGAAAGAAACTTCAAGAGCTACCCCCTAAAGTGCTCTCTGGGATGATCGGATCTGGCGAAATGGACCTCATCTACGCCCACCTCTTTTCCTTAACCAATTTCAAGGGGATCCAAAAGAAGTTGGCCAGCGTCGTTTCCGAAAACTAGAGCTTCCTTTTTGACGGCAAGTATATTCAGTGGGCCGGTCGAACACTCAGAGCATGGCACGACCCTCTGACACCCTGGTCTTCCTCGGCAAGCACGCCGGGTTCGAAGACTGGTTGCGCGCTTCTCGAAAAGTGATGATGGCCTACCTGTGGGCCTATCCGGCCTTGGCCATCGGCTACTTTCAGCTCGACACCGAGGTCAGCGGGAAACCGCTGGCCTGGATCTTGCTGGGCACCATTGGAGCTCTGCTCCTGCTCAAAGCGACGGCCCTTGTGATAAGACTCGACCTCGTCTTGGACCGAGAGCGTCAACAGCTCTTGCTGAGGCGACGCTTTTTCTTTTTTGAACACCTGGTAAGCCTGGCTGGGGTGGAGGAACTCTGGGCGGTGATCACCGCTGGGGAGATTCCAGCTGCCCCGGTCAACTACTGGTGGGACTACGTCACCCTTTTGATCACGCGTTCCGGTCAGCGATTCCGCGCCTCACGGCACGGGACTTCTTTCGATGAGGCTGAATTGGCAACGGATGCTTTGGGAGAGCAGCTCGGAATCAAAGTCTTGCCTTCCCAACCGGAGCGCCTCGTCAAAGTGTGCCCCTCGCATCCGCTTCCAGTGGTGACCTTCAAGAGGGTACACCTCAAAGCCATGGATTGTTTGACGGTGGTCTTCTGGGCCTTCATGATCTTTCTAACCCCAATTCTGACAGTGATTCTCTTAAACCGATGAACAAAGAGCTTCGAGCCTGCCTCGAGGGATATCGAGAAGCGGGCCAACTCGATTCCTCTGGCGACTTCACCCTGAGCCAGGCCCACGCCGAAAGGAAGCTCCAGGACTTCCGCCTACCCGAGCCCCGACTCTACGTACTGAACTTAGTGGCCAGCGCGGTCGCCGGCGGAGCGAGCCAGATCAAGTTTCACACCGACGCCGATGAACTCTGGATGGCATCGGACCTCAAGATCTCCGACGTGCGAGATCTGAAGAACCTGCACAGCTTGCTTCTCTCTGGCCAGACCGAACCGAGTCTGAGCGAACTGGCCCTCGGCCTCAACGGCATACTCCCGATCAAACCGAACAAGGTCAACCTCATCGCCTGCGATGGCAAGAGAACCGCGACTCTGGACTGGAATGGCCAGCATTTTACCTACAGCGACTGCGAATCATCCGACGACCTGCCCTTTGTCAAGCTCCACGTAAAGGAGCGCTTGGGGCTTCGCGTCGCGCGAAAGTTCGCGGCAAAGCTGGCCGGTGGAATGTTGCCCGACTCGGAGGAAGACGCCGTCTTTCGCTACTGCAATCGCTGCCCGGTGGAGGTGCACTTCAACGAAAAGTTGGCCAACCGCCCCATCATACTGGGGGAAACACCGTATGTTGTCTTCGCCCCCGGCTCCCTTGCCGCGAGCCACCCCCTAGCCAGCTTCAGCCGCCCTCAGAAGTCGCCAGGAAATTTCTCAGGCATTCTCGCCCCCACCGGAAGACTCGCGCCTTGGTTGACGCTCGTCGTTCGTGGAGTCAACTTCCGACTGCCAGAAAAGGCCCTTGCTGGAAAGACCCACCCCAGAGGGGTCGTCTACGCAGATTTTCTTCGAAAAGACCTTTCACAGGTTCAACTGGTACAGGACAAGACGTTCGAGGAGCTTCTTTCCCAGATTCAAACACTGGCCGACTCAGCGTTCTGAACCTCCTTGGTGAACTGTTCACCAAAAGTTCACAAACACAGCAAATCTGTCTACAACTTGTCTACATGATTTACATTTCTGCAACCTCTGGCTTCTTGAAGAGCCCGATCCCCAGGCTACTATATAGGGGAGGGACTCCACTATGCCGATCAGCAAAACCACCAAGACACCGCTCAGGAAAACTAGCACGCTCAGCCAGCTCAGCAAACCTTCCTCCAGCCCAACCAAGGCCCACAAGGACTCCTCGCCATCCACAGGCCCAGTCGACAGAGTCACCCTGACTCGCGACTCTCAGAGCGAAAGCTCGCCTCTGATGTCTCGGTCGAGTCTCCTCAAAGCTCTAGCGAGCAACTACAGCTCCGAGTCCCTGAGCCAAGGAGCCAAGTCCGGTGCCTCCGAGACGACTCAAGGTCTCGCTCAGCCAGGGCAACAGAACTTCGAGCAAGACTGGACCAAGAGACAGGCCAGCTACGACAAGCGAGCCGCCGAGATCAAGGGTATCGCAGACACCAAGAATGACACCTCGCGAAACCTTCAGATCACCCAGAAATATTCCGACCTCTCCAACGAGATGCAAGGCATGTTGGGCAAAGACTCTGGGGCCAACTGGTCGACCTGGGCAACCTGGGCCTCCAAGCAAGCCGGCCAGACCATTCGCCAAGAAGACCTCGGCACAGCCGGAAAGATCGGAAAAGCCGCCGTCGACATGCTCCCCGATGTCTCCAAGTATCTCCCTATTGCCGGTGACGCCAAGCGTGGTGCGGCCCTCTACGACCACACCAGCAAACAGATCGCCAGCGGAAACCGCAAAGTCTTCCAAGAGATCGCCCCTCATTTCGCTCGCTTCGCCGAGACCTTCAAAGGCGACACCGGACCCAATCCAGAGAAACTCAAGCGCTTTCAGGAGGGATTCGTCCCTGGCTCGGTAGCCGCCGGCGGTCAAGATTTGCTCAAGAGCGCCTTCACAAACTACCACTCAGCCATGTTCGAGAAAGATCCCGACAAAAAGAAAGAGCAAGTCTTCCTCGCCAACGGGCAGATAGGGCTACACGAACAGACCCGCCTGCAACCAGAAATTGCCAGCGCCCTCCCCCACGGAACACGGGGACTCGCCACCGATTGGATGATGGGACTGGAACTGCCCAACGGCAAAGGGGGCCTAGAGTCCGTTCCGCTGGGAGAAGACCTACCCCGCTTCAAGGGACGAAATGCCCCGCCGGAACTGCAGCGCCTCGACAACCCTGAGGCCAACAGAATGGTCAACGGTTGGGACAAATCTCCGAACTCCTTAAAAGGAAGCGGAGCAAAAAACTGGGCCAGCATCCCCGACCGCATGAACTTCATCCTCGACCTCTTTCGAAGCCGCCACGATGATCCCAGCCTCTTTCAAGCGCCCTATTCTGCCTCTCAAAAGAGTCGATTGATGGCTGGACAGATTCCCCCAGGGCCCCTCTAGAGCAAAACTTATCCCCAAACCATTGGCCCGAAAGCCCAAATCAGCTCCAGAGTCGAGAGGATTAGAGCAGCAAACAAAAAATCGATAGGGATGAAAAGAAAAACCAAGGCTAACCCGGAGATGAAAGATCTCATCAAACAGATGCTGCGGCGTATGAGCTTGGGGATTCTACCACCACGCTTCTGCCAGTATACCGACCGTGAAGGTATTATCGAGTTCGGTGTGATCTGCCACGTTTTAAAAGCGACCAGCGAAGCAGAGCGCGCCAAAGTGGCCGACTGCGTGCGTGAGCTCTTTGAGGAGAGCTACTTCATCTACCCCAAACCATGGGTCACTGAAGTCAGCGAAGAAAATGGGGTCGAGATAACCTATAGTTATCCGCCCAAATTGCTCACTCGCACCGAGTAGAACTTCACGATCATCAGTCCGGGTTATTGAGAACCCTCCCAGCGGCGCACGGAAGGGCTTCTATGACGCATATCAACGATCTTATCGACAGAGCCACAGAGCAAAGAGAAGCTCTGGTGAGCAAACTTCGTGACGAAAAAACCGACTGCTATCGCCTCTTTCACGGAATCGTAGAAGGCAAGCCTGGGTTGACCATAGACCAATATGGACCCATCGTTTTGGCTCAGACCTTTCGCGAGCCACTCGAAGCCTCGGAGCTCGAGTCTTTGCTCGAACGCTACGGCGACAGTCTCGTCTACAACCATCGAGGTTCCAAAGAAGAACGGTTCTCCTACCATACCCCCGCAGCCGAAGCCCTCGAACCTCAAACGGTCAGGGAATTGGATCTCCTTTACTCGGTGACCGCGCGCCATCGCGGCAAAGACCCCCACCTCTTTCTAGACTTGCGAGTCGGGCGACGCTGGCTCCTGGAACGATGCGCCAGCAAAAGCGTTCTGAACCTCTTCGCTTACAGTTGCGGCTTGGGTCAGGTGGCCGTCGCGGGCGGGGCCAGTGAAGTCTGGAATGTGGACTTCAGCGAGTCCGGTTTGCAACTCGGCAGGAAGAATCTAGCCCTGAACTCCCTCTCCGATGAAGGAGTGCGCATGATCGCAGAAGATTTTTTCCCCGTGATTTGGCAACTCTCCGGTGTTGGTCTGAGGGGGAAGAAGGCTCGGAGACGATACGTCAAGCTGAAAGAGCGTCGATTTGATTTCGTTCTCCTAGACCCCCCGGCCCGGGCCAAAGGCTCCTTTCAGATGGTGGACCTCGTCAACGATTATCAGTCGCTCTTCAAGCCGGCTCTGCTCACATGCGCCAAGGACGGCTGCGTTATGGCCACCAACAACGTGGCTGCGGTGAGCAGAGAAGCCTTCGGCGAACTGCTCACGCGATGTGCAGAAAAGGCCGGTCGCCCCCTAAAAAACCTGTATTGGTTGACGCCCGATGAGGATTTCCCTAGCTTCGACGGACAGCATCCTCTCAAGATCGCCATCTGCAAGGTCTAGCAGTTGCGCCATTCTCCCAGACTCTTCGCCGAGACCACGATCCCATCGGGGTCCGCGTAAAGAAAGCTACCAGGCTCAAAGACCACCCCGGCAAACTCTAGCCGTCCCTGAGACTCGCCAGCCCCGGCCTTCACACTTTTGCGAGGGGTCGTTGCCAGCGCCTTGAGCCCGATGTCGATGTGGCTCAAGGCCACCTTGTCTCGCACGCATCCGTAGACGACGACACCCGACCACCCATTGTCTCGGCCCAACGCCCCCAGTCTGTCACCGACTAAGGCGCAGTGCGTGGAGCCGCCGCCGTCCACCACCAGCACGCCACCCTCGCCCGGCTGCTCTAGGAATTTTCGAACCAGGGAGTTGTCCTCAAAGCACTTGACCGTGACGATCTTTCCGGCAAATCGCTTGCGCTCACCGAAATCCTGAAACAGCGGCTCGGCAACCTGAAGGTCATCGGCGAATTCATCGTACAAGTCAGCGGTGGTGAATGTCATAAGACAAACTTCAACGGTTTGCGCGGATCACCTAGAGAACTTGGCGTTTCAGTCTTCATTAAGGCAACGATTCTATAGTGAGAGTATGACGAGCATCCCTTTTCACAATCGAGCGCCCAAACTCAGAACCTTGGCACAACGGCCTGAGAGCCCAAAAGTCCAAGACCAGAGTTCGACGCGAGGGGCTTCAATTTTTATTGACTCCTTCCAAAGTCAGACGGCCCACGGATTTAAGGTGGAGGACGCTGCCGCGAGCATGGGTCCGATCGGTGCTTCGCACCACTACTGTCAACGGGATGCCGGGGGAGGCTCGCTCCCCCACCTCGACTCGCTGCAACGATTGACCCCAGTCTTTGCCTCTGGTCCTCTCTCCAAAGCCGAGGCCAACGCTCAACTCGACCAGTTTCTCAATTCAGCCAGTTCCGGCTACCTGAATCTCGTCAGCGACGTGTTGGACGAGGTCAAAGAGGTCGGTTTTCAAAATTCTGTCGTCAACGCTTCTCTGGGATTGGATGAGCTGGTGCTCCTTCAACTCCTCGGGCACCCTGTGGGCCCCAAGTCTCGACTCTCCGCCCAGCAGCGAGAGCACTATCAGAGCAACCTTGAGTCCTGTCTAGAAACCGAGGCCCAGGCCAGCGGGGCCACCCTCGATTCGAGCCTATCCCGGAGAGAGAGAGCCATTCTGCGCGACAAATTGCTGTTGAAGCGAATCGGGAGAACCCTTCGAGGCTCCAATCGAGTGAAGGCGGCCACCGACCGATGGCGCTCAACGGTTCAAGACTTTGAGTCCAACAATAACTCCGTGGTGGTAGCCTCGGGCAACTCGGGACAACACACCGCGCTGCTCTCGCGCCTTGGCTTTGAACTCGACGGAAACGAAGACCGCAACCTACTGGCCGTTGCCGAGGTCACCACCGTGGGGGCTAGCCAGTCCACTCCGGAAGGGGCCACATCGTTGGCTTCGAGCAGCAGTTTTGGTAGCGAGGTCGATCTGCTTGCCGACGGCAGTCACGGAGCGAGCTTTGGTACCTCCTACTCGGCGCCCAAAGTCGCCAACACCATGAGAGCCGTTCATCAGCGTCACCCCGAGATGACAAGCGATCAGGTGGAGGCCTTTGTCAAAGACAATCTGGGTCATACGGTGAGCGCCCAAGGACACACGCTCGCGATCCTAGACCTCCAGTCAGCTTCGAACTTTTTGGCCTAAGAAGCCTGTTCTCTCGCGCCCAAGTGTTCGGCGGAGAAGGCAAAATCCCCAATGAGGTTCTGAACTTCAGGATTGAACAGCAGCCCCACGTGTCCCCCGTGGTCCATCACTCTGGTGTACTCGAGCCCCTCTGACTCGCTGGCAAGTTCCCTGTACGTCTCGACGTCTTCGGAGTTTAGAATGTAGTCGTCCTGAGAGACCAGTGTGAGCACCGGGGTCTTTGTCATCGACTCCAGAGCCTCTTCGTAGCTCGTCTTCTCAGCCAAGGTCTCTGCTGTGATGCCTTGCTCAGCCAACCACGGGTCCTTGCTGAACCACTCCTGGGTGTACTGTTCGTAGGTCATTTCGTTGAGCACACGCCGCCGCTTAAAGTACTCCGGCCAGGTAGGCGGGAGCTGTTTGTGGCCAAACTGTCTGTCGACTTGGGCGACCATGTCCTTCATTTCATTGCGGGACCCGTAGGCATCCGCAATTTTGGTTTCGGTGATATTGCTCCCCGGTCCCCGGGTCGCCAGCGGCGACTCCATAAAGTTCTCGTACCCGTGACGAGAGATCTCGCTGGTATAGTGAATACCGGTAGCGGTAACCGACCCAGCACCTTCAGCGTAGAGGTTCCGCAAGGAATCGAGTTGTTTCATAGAATGAATGAGGTTTTGGGGAGGGCTGAGCGCGACCACGCCGCCCTGGATCACTCTCTTGCCGTCGGGGCTCACGGCCTCATCGTACTTGGCAACGTTCGCCGAGAGCAGCGCTCCGTAGGAGTAACCGGCCAAGGATACGTTGTCGAAGAAGTCTGGCTTTTGTTCTTGCAGCTGTCGCAAAATGGCGTGAGTGGCCTCGGCCTCGATCTGCATATTCCCCGGGTGGTTGATGGGTTCATCATCCACCATCTCACTGTTGAGCGGGTTTCGAAGGATGGTGTAGTTCATGCCTCGCTCGAAGGCTATCTTCTTAAAAGCCGCAGGGAAACCACCCTCGGTCGAGCCGTAAATTCCAGGCAGGATAACCAGCATCGGAGCATCGGGCCCGTGCACAGTTCCCATCTCCACCGAGACCGGCTTGGCGTAGTAACCCTCGACGGCGACCTCGAACTCTTCCTTGTCCTTGGAGTCGGGTTCTGCAACAGAGCGAGCGTCCACCCCTGATGCCACCGAAGCCACAAAGGGGTCGAGAGGATGAAAATCCAGTTTTTGAGTGGCCTCGATAACCTCGGCCATGCTTTCAAAAGTATCCCTGTCCGTTTTGGATCCGGCATCGATCGACTTCATCTTCTCAGAGGAAGGCGTGGTGAGGCGTCGCCACTCAACCTGAGTTGGATCGCGATTCTCTTTAAGAGCGGACATGTAAGGCTTGACCGTTTGCCTTGCTGCGGTCGAGATAAGCAATGAATCTTCTCCTTCTGAGAGCATAAGCCAAGGACGGGAACTCAGTGGTGAATTCCATGTTACCTGTGAGTCAAATCATCGGCCCCAGGTGTCCTGAAAACATGGCAGAATGTTAACCTCCTAGTGAATGCGGTGTCGCGGGTAGCTGGCACAATGGAATATGAGGACCTCTATGTTAATCGCTCAGCCAAGTCAGAAGACGCCACAGCCTACAACCGCCAAGAAGAGTGCGCCCCAAAAGCCCACCGACCAAACCGCCCAAAAGCCGCCCGATAGCTTCAGCAGAGCCGAACGTCTAGAGCTAGAAGAGTGGAACAGCCGATTGCGCCCAGAGCTCGGTCAACTGGGCACCCCACCTGCTGGATCGGTGAAAGCGGAATTGGCTCAGGCTCAGGGCTACGTTCTCGATCTCCTGGATAAGGTCGCCGGCAAGGAGCTCACACAGCGAGATCTCGAGCTGAGAGTCGAGGTCTTCAGTGGTGATATCCCCCAAGCCGCACTCGATGACGACATGAGTCAAGAGAGAGCATGGCAAGAAGAGCACCCCGATGAGGCTTGGCCGATCCGCAGCTGGATGGGTGTCTCAGAGGGCAATCAAAAGCCCATCTACCGCCTGGCCATCAACCTGGGCATGCTGCGAACTCTAGGGAGTGAAGACGAACTCGCCTTCGTTCTCGCGCAACAAGCCGAGATTCTGCTCGACCACGACAAGACAGACCCCAACAACGAGGAGCTTCTGTCGCCGGCCAATCAAAACTTCATCGACCCTCGCCAGATGCAGGCCGATGCCGATTCGGCAGCGATCGCTCGAATCCACAAAGCCGGCTTTAATCCTCGTGGAGCCCTCAAAGCCCTCACCACGCTCTACAGTAAAAACCCCATCGACTATCCCCACGAGGACCTCAACCGAGGTATCGTCGCCGCAGCCCACGGCCATGAGCACGAGGGCATGAGGGTAGGCTTGGTGCAAGCGGAGGTCGAGAGCTACGTCAGACGCGGTGAGCCCACCACCGCTCAACCCCTAAAGCCTCTTCCTGCTGAGCTGAGCATCGATGGCCCCGCTGGCTACCAAAAGGCCCTCGACGATCCGGCCGAGTTTCAACAGAACTACAAAGACCTCGCCTTTAACGTCGCCGGGGAGGAAACACCGGGCTGGATGTTCGGCGAGACGCTGCCCCCCAAGGAAGTGGCTCTGATCGCCTACGCCGGCGGAACCACCAAAGACAAAGAAGACGCGCTCTTGGCCGCAGCCGATCACCTGGACCAAAGTTCCCAGCACACGGCGCAGCAGAAGGTCGACGGGTTCCTGAGATTGTTGCTCGCTCTAGAGGGCCGCGCTCTACCGGATGAGGGCACCTTTTCTGCAGAGGCCAGCGAGACACTGCACGACTTCTTAGACAAGAACAGCGAAGGTTGGGACTCGACGACGTTTGTGGAGAGCTTGAGCCAAGGCGAAAAGAGCCTGCAGCACACCATGGTGGAATCCATTCTCTTCAACCGAGGCTTCCAAGAGATCGCTCAGGGTACACTCCCGGGCCTAGCCGAAGCCGCACCTCGAGCCTGGATCACCGATCCCAAAAGCAAGAGAGAGAACCTGGAAGACCTCGTCGACCTGATCGAGAACAACCACATCAACGGTCGAAACGAGTGGCCCATGGCCGGCCGGATCGACGCGGCGACCATCGACTTCATCAACCGACTCGACGGCGAAGCTCTGGCCCAGGAGCCTGGAAAACACGGCGCCTCAAGGGCCATGACGCTCAGCAACGATCTGCTCGCCATGGACGAACCAACGGCGGCCTTCCAGCTCGAGCTTCGCGAAGCCACCGAGTCCATCCTCAACGCCTCGGCCGCTCAGCGAGAGGACCAGGCCAGACTCAAGCTTCGGGTGCCGATATCAGACCCCAA
>CAZVVF010000014.1:0-10268 GCA_964630575.1 uncultured Burkholderiales bacterium
AACACCGAGGTCCCCGGGTTGTCGCCACCGGAGGTTGAATCTCTCGTCACGATCCCGATCGAGGGGGTGCTGCTGGGGCTGCCCAAAGTGGAAGAGGTGCGCTCGCTCTCAAAATATGGCTTGTCGCAGGTCACCGTGGTTTTCCACGAGGGCACCGACCTGTACCTGGCTCGGCAGCTCGTGGGGGAGCGACTGAGCAGCCTGGGGGATAGTCTGCCTGCTTCGGTGGGAGCCCCAGCCATGGGACCGATCGCAACCGGTCTGTCTGAGATCTACCAATATGAGCTCAAGGGTGACGAGCGTTGGGATGCGATGTCTCTACGTACGCTGCAAGACTGGTTTGTGAAGCGGCAGTTGTTGGCGGTCGATGGGGTCACTGAGGTGAATTCGTTCGGTGGTTTCGAAAAAGAGTATCAGGTGGTCATCTCTCCCCAGGCGCTGCAGAGCTACGGCTTGAGTTACGATGACCTTTTTAGGGCCCTGGAAGAGAACAACAAGAACGTCGGTGGGGGCTTTCTCGATTCCCGAGGAGACCAGCTTCTGGTGCGGGGACTGGCTATGGCGGCTAACAGAGAAGAGCTGGAAAAGATCGTGGTGGCCAACCGCAACGGCATGCCGATTCTAGTCAAGAATGTGGCCGATGTGGAGGTCGGCGCGGCCTTGCGCCAAGGGGCCGTTACCCGTGATGGCAGAGGGGAGGCTGTCACCGGGATCGTCATGATGCTAGCCGGCGAGAACAGCCGCACGGTTGCAGCTCGGGTCCACGAACGAGTCAGCAAGCTCATCGACGAGTTGCCGGAAGGCGTCACCATCGACACCTTCTATGACCGCACTGAGCTCGTGGATCGCACCCTCCACACTGTTCGAAAGAACCTTTTGGAAGGCGCGCTTCTGGTGGTGGGGGTTCTCTTTCTATTCCTGGGTAACTTCAGGGCATCGTTGGTGGTGGCGTCGGTTATCCCCCTCTCCTTTCTGGGAGCCGCCTTTCTTATGGTGCAAACCGGAGTGAGTGGCAATCTCATGAGCTTGGGAGCTCTCGACTTTGGTCTCATAGTCGACGGTGCTGTGGTGATGACCGAACACGCCATCGCGGCTTTGGCCGTTCTGGGTGCCGGAGGAAACCTGCCATCCCGAATCAAGTCCTCCTGTTCTGAAGTGGCGCGACCTCTGGTGTTTGGGCTGGGAATCATTATCGCCGTCTATCTCCCACTCTTGGCTCTCACCGGCCTTGAGGGCAAGATGTTTCGGCCCATGGCGCTCACCGTCGTCTATGCCCTCCTGGGCTCGATGATACTGTCTTTTACCCTTGTCCCGGTGCTTCTGTCCTTTGTTCTCAAGGAAGACGAACAGCATCGAGAGCCCATGATCCTGAGGTTTCTTAGGCCACCCTATGAGAGGCTCCTCATTTGGGCTCTCGAGCGACCCAAAACGATCGTTGTCGCGGCCCTGGTTCCTCTGCTTTTGTCGTTTTTGTTGGCCACTCGGCTGGGAGCTGTTTTTCTTCCTGAGCTAGACGAAGGCGCGATCGCCATTCAGGCCATTCGAATCCCTAGCGTCTCTCTGCCGAACTCTCTGAATACGGCAGAGGCCATCGAGAGGGCGGTGAAGGAGTTCCCCGAGGTCCGTTCCGTCATCTCTAAGACAGGTCGGCCGGACCTGGCCACCGACCCAATGGGGGTTGAGATCTCGGATATCATCGTCACCCTGGAGGCCGAGTCAAAATGGCAGGTGCGGGACAAAGAGGAACTTGTGGACAAGATCCGCGAGCGCCTCGAGGCCATTGCTGGTGTCAACTTCAGCTTCAGCCAGCCGATAGAGCTGCGCGTGGAGGAGCTTCTCTCGGGAAGTCGCTCCGACGTGGCTCTACAGATCTACGGTGAGGACCTCAATGAACTGGCCGTGGTTGGTCAGCGGGTGGTTGAGCGCCTGAAGAGTCTCGATGGGGCTCACGACGTAGCTTTGGAACAGATAAGCGGAGTTCCCTATCTGAATCTGCGGGTCAACCGTTCGGCGACGGCTCGCTTCGGGATCCCATCTAGCGAGATTCTGGAGATCATCTCTCTCGGATTGGGCCGCCGACCGCTCTCCTCGGTTCTTGAGGGAGAACGAAGTTTTCCTGTCGTGGCAAGATTGCCGCTGGTCTACTTGGAGTCTCCCGAGGCGCTCAAGACGCTTGCCGTCAAGGGGCCCGATAGTGGCTTTGTCCCACTCTCTTGGCTGCTGGACTTTGAGGTCGCCGACGGTGTGGCCCAAGTCAACCGCGTCAACGGCCAGCGACGAGCCACCATCAGCATGAATTTTGAAGGCCAAGACCTGGTGGGCTTTGTGAGGAGGGCGCGCGCTGCTACTCACGAGGTACTGCCGGCGGGATTCGTCACCGAATGGGGAGGCGAGTTCGAGAATTTTGAGCGGGCCAGCGCCCGATTGATGGTCTTGGTTCCTCTGGTTATGATGGGAATTCTCTTCCTCCTTTGGTTGGATATGCGACGTTTGGGACCGGCTCTTGTGATCTATCTCAACATCCCTTTTGCCGCCGTGGGTGGGGTGTTTGCTCTGGTTCTGCGCGGTTTTCCCTTTTCTATATCAGCGGGTGTTGGCTTTTTGACTCTGTTCGGCGTGGCCGTGTTGAACGGTTTGGTGCTGATGAGCGCGGTCAACAAGGAGAGTGAAGAGACTCAAGACTGGCACGAGGTTTTGAGACGCTCTGCTGTGAGTCGCCTCCGTCCGGTCTTGATGACGGCGCTCGTCGCTTCCCTGGGTTTTTTACCTATGGCGCTCTCCACCGGTGCCGGGGCTGAGGTTCAGAGGCCTTTGGCCACGGTTGTGATCGGTGGACTCGTCACCAGCACTCTTTTGACGCTTCTGGTCTTGCCGGCGGTGCTCAAGTTGTTTCTCAAAAAGCAGGCTCAGGGCTTACTGATTTCTCTCATCAAATAGGGTAAACTGGAGGCATGAAAAGCGTGGGGTCGAGCAGAAACAATCTCATTCTCGAGAATCAGAGGTTGAAACAGCGGGTCGCTGAGCTCGAGGCCCAGAGTTCCCCCCTCTCTGCGAATCCCGACACGGGTGAGATTCGAGTGGACCAGTTTTCAGTGGGCGGAATGGAGATTGAAAAGCTCCGCGTTCGTGCCCTTGGGCTTCGAGAAGCGACCGAAAGAGTCGGTGACATCAGGGCCTGGGCCAAGGGGAGGCCGGACCTTGGTCCTCTCGCGGAACTCGCTCAGAGGCCGCTTATCGTAGACGAGCTAAGGGCTCGGGTACCGCTGCCCCTGGTAAACTCGCTGATGGACCAGATCGCCGGAGACCAACTCAAGGAAGCCGGTTTGAGCGAGGTTCGGCTCAGTCAGGGAGAAGGTCGTCAGGTTCGTGTGCGCGGGACGCTGAAAAAAGGTCTCTCTCTCCCTTTTGAGGTGAACGGCAACCTGGCTGCCAGCAGCGATGGAGGCGTGAAGTTTAGCCTTCAGAGCAGCCGTCTAGGGGGAGTTCCCATGCCCAATCTTTTGCTCAGTTTAGCGACCAAGCTTGCGGGTGAGAGTCTGGAGAAGGCGGGAGTTTCCGTTCAGGGTGATGACTTCACGATCGACACCAAGCGGTTGACGCCTAAGAACGTTTCGTTTGAATTGAGCGAACTCTCGGTGGACAACGGTGCGTTAGTTTTAGAGGGTTCAGCAGAGCAGCGAAAATCATCAGTTCCGCTCATCCCTCGCAAAGGCAAAGGCTCCGCGAGGGGCTAGAGCTTTCCTACCGATCTAAGTCGCCGAGCAGTGGCCTTTAGAAGGCGTAGCGGCGTTGAGCGGTGGGGGCGGCCTTGCGGTCGAAGTTGATGCTCATCTGATTGAAGGTCTGAGGGACGATCGACAGAGGCTCTGGTTTTTTGGAGTTTCGAACTCCTTTGGCGTTCTCTTCGTCGAGGCGGGCTTGAACGGTAATCCGTGCGATGCAAGGGCAATTGGTCTCGCCACATTCGGGGCAAACCGCCATCTCTTTGATCTCTTCTTTGATGTTGCCCTCGTGGTCGACGGTTTTGACTTTGACCTTGCGAGTCTTGATGTCTTCGATGGGAATATCAGCGTAGGATTTGGCCTCGGAAGAGATCCGATCCGCGTACTGGGAGAATCCTCGGGCATCCGCTCCGGACTTCGACCGGTAGCGAGCGGGCGCACCCATCGGGAAACGGGGCTGGAGAGACGCTTGGATCATCTGCATGGGAAGGCTCATTTTTAGAGGATTTCAGCTAACAACCCAAATACCTGCAGGGTAACAAAATGTTAACCACCCGCGTGCTTTCGGCGAATCTAGTGGTCCGTTAGGTTCCAGTCCATTGCAAATTTTGTGAAACGCGGTTCTTGGGCCTCGCTGGGCGAGTCCGTCTTGGGGAGAGGAGCGGGTGGGGCCTGCTCTTGCTCGGTCTCGAGGACAGGGACGGATTCTGGCTTGGCCTCCTGGCTATCGGAGACCAACCAATTCTCCAGAAAGTCGGCGGCTAGGTCTTCGTAGTGGTCGCCTAGACCAGGCACAAACATGTCGGTGTTGCCGTCTGCTTCATCAAAGACTTTGATGGCGCTGGCTTGAAAGCGAGGTGGAGTGGTTGGAATTTTGTGGAGAGAGCTTTGAATCACTTTGTGTTTTTTGTCCTTGATGAGTCTATGGCAATCCTACTTTTGGGCCCTGAAAAAGAGCTGAAAAGTCCAAACGTTCACACGGTTGTAATATTCTTGCCATTCCCTGGCCTTTGCCAAGGGAGACTCGAGGCTGGTTCCTTCGCTCTCTCCCTGAACGAAGCTGTTGAGGCGGTCGCTAACTCCAGCGCCAATACCAGCCTTCTTTGAAGAAGTACCCCTTGTTGGGTTTGCCACCATCGGTTGCGGCTTCAGCCCCAATCGGTAAACCGGGCCAATCCGACATGCTACGGGGGTATCCGGGCAACATCGTATCATCGCTCATGTCCCATCCCCAATAGCTCCCGCGATCGAAGAAGTAGAGGGTCGTACCCGATCCTCTGACGGCGCAGTCGATGTTGTTGGGTAGGCCTGGCCAGCCTGCTGAGATGGCTTTGGGGTAGCCAGGGTCGACTCGTCTTGTGGCCAGATTCCAACGCCAGTATGAGCCGCCTTTGAAAAAATAGATCTTGTTGTTGCTGGCTTTCACGGCGGCGTCGAGATTATTGGGGATTCCAGGCCAACCCCAAGCGATCGTTTTGGGGTATCCGGGGTCGACACGGCCAGGATCGTTGGACCAACGCCAGTAGTGAGCCCCCTGGAAAAAGTAGGTTTGACCCGACCCGTTGTCGACGGCGGCGTCCGGTCGAATCGCGATTCCCGGCCAGTAGCGGGACACTTCTGTGGGATACCCTTCGTCGACGCCTGCGAAAACGAGAGACGTGGCAGCGATAACAGCTAGGGCGGTGAGAGTGATGGTTCGTTTCATAGGATCGAGTTTGTTGGCTCTGGCGAAATCTCCCTTGCCGCTGGTGACCGCTTGTCTAGCTTTGAGAACCGGTTGCCCGTTTCAGTGGAAGGTTCTCTCCCACAGGGCCGAGATCGGCGCCATTTTTCTCGGTGCGCTGCCGAAAAAGTGGTCGCCGTGCTCTGCGGGACGCTCGCTCAGGTTTCGGGTAGAAATCGAGCTCTTCTCAAGCGAGAGGGTCAGACTTCGAGCGGCTGAACGGTGACTTCCCCGTTTCGCGTCACCGCTAGGCTGTTCTCTGGGGCCTCCACCCACTTGTCATCCAACTCGACCGGCTCCGAAAGAAAGAGGACGCTGCCTCTCAAAGTTTCGTCCTTTCGTCCGGTAAAGTCGCAGAGCCATTCCGGGTGGGTGGAGTAGAACTGAGACTTAATGGGAGTGTTTTCCGCATACCGGATCGTGTAGAGGGTTTCCCCATCGCTCAAGGCGCAGGATAGATTGAGTTGGCCGTCTGTCCCCTGGGCTCGAGCGACTTGACGAAAGCAGAGGATGGTCTTCTCGACGGCTGACTTCACGTCGTTCTGGAGACCGTGGGTTAGGCAGAGGAGGAAGAAGGTCTCGCTGTCGGTGGAACCCTGGAGCCAGGGGTAGAAGTCTGAGGAGATCTCCCGGTGGAGATCGCGCCGCAGCTTTTCGAAAGAGCTTGCGCCACCGTTGTGCTGGAACATCCAGTTTTTGTACCGAAAGGGATGGCAGTTGGTCCGCTGGACCGCCCCGGTCGTTGTGGCTCGAATGTGGGCAAAGAAGAGCGGTGATCGGATGTGCTGGCAGAGGTTTTGCAGATTGGGATTGCTCCAGGCCGGATGTTCGTCCTTAACGATACACGGCTCTTCGAGGTCTCCGTACCACCCGATCCCAAAGCCGTCTCCATTGGTGGGAAGGACCGCCCCGTTGTGGTAGTTGAGTTCGGTGTGGAGACTCTGGTCTACCAGAGAGTGGGCGGGGCGGGTTACAACGCGTCCCAGGGTGATCGGCTCACCGCTATAGGCTATCCATCGGCACATGGCTTGACGCTTTGGCAGGGCCATACCCCAAGCCTGCAGAGGGACTGACCTATTTACAGGAAGGCTCCAGCGGATCGCTTTGGACTCTCGCCGGGCTCGTTCATCAGCGGCTTGTTCGGTGGGGGTGTTTCGACTGTGGTCTTAGGAACGATAGTCCGCATAGATGCTGCGCAACTGGGACCACTGGTGGGCCCGTGGTATCAGTTTGCGAGCTAGGGGCCGTTGCTCGGGAGTCAAGATCCCATCGACCACACTCAGGGCCTCTGGTATGAGGCGCAGGAGCCCCGCCGGCTGAGACTGGGCGCTCTCTAGACGCGGGAGAAACTTGATTGCAGCCGCTTGGAGTTGGCTGTGCTGACGCTCGGTTAGATTCAGTTGAGTGTAGGCTGCCATCTGGTCGGGTTCGGCGATGGCTAGCACTCGTGCCATGAGCTCCTCATTCGCCGCCGAAGGCTGAGACCAAACCACGTGAGTCAAGCCGAAAAGCAGCACCAGACTGAGAATGATTGAGAGACGCTTCATCGTGTGACTATACCCTAAACCCCGGTAGGTGCCAACTCCTGCACGACCTCCTCGCGAGCCGATCGGGAGGGGAGCGAGTACGCAGAATGAGGGACTGAGGGCCTAGGGTTTTTCAGAATTTGTCCAGCTGGCTATACAGGGGCAAGAAGACCGAAACCAAGACGAATCCCACGATAAAGGCCACACCGGCCAAGAGGGCTGGTTCGAGGAGGGTCAAGAGAAACTCGACGTGATGGCCCACCTCGCGATCGTACATCTCGGCCACGCGTTCGAGCATGGTGGACAACTGTGAGGTCTCTTCCCCAGTGGAGGCCATCTTTGTCCAGGTTTTCGAGTAGATGAAGGGTTTGGAATCCATATACTCGCCCAGTTGGCTCCCGTGCATGATGCTCTGGACCATATCGTGAACGTCTGCTTGGTAGACCGCGTTGCCGCTGGCTTGGGCCCCGAGCCTCAAGGAGGCCGGCAGCGGCATCCCTGAGTCCAACATCATGGCCGAGGCCGCCGCGAACCGTGCCGTTGAGGAGCGTTCGAGCAGGACGTCGAGGAGCGGAGTCATCAGTCCGAGCCTCCAGATTGTGAGCCGACCGTGTTCGGTTTTAACAAACTCCTTGATGGCAAAGGCCCCAGCCAGCACGATCACGATCGTGCCGATCTGAAAAATCGGAGAACTGCAGATAGAGGTGATGAAGACCAACAGTTTTGTGGGGAGGGGAAGTTCGGCATTCATGTCTTTGAAAATGGTGATGAACTCCGGTAACACCCAATAGAAGAGGACGCCTGTCAGAACGACTGAGAGGGTGAGAACGAGAGCCGGATAGACCATGGCGGAACGAACTCGATTGGCCAGCGCGAAATCCCGCTCTTTCCAAATCGCCAGGCGGTCCAGGACTTCTGTGTTTTTTACTGACACGGCGCCCACCGAGACCAATCCGACGAAGATATCGTCGAAAATTCTGGGGAAAGCCCGCATGGAGTGCGACAACTGATGCCCGGTGGAGACCCGTTGAGCCAAGTGGGCGATGGCGCGTCCAAAACTAGGGTGATCCTCTCTGTGCTCTAGCGTCTCGAGAGCTTGAACCAGGGGAACCCCAGAGCGCAGCATGATCTGCAACTGTCTGGTGAAGAGCACGAGTTCCTGGGGGGGACAATGGACCTTTTTCATCCAGCCGGGTCTCTCTGTGTTGTCCCTTTTTCTAGCCATGACCCAAGACTGACACCCCTTCGCTCTTCCTTTTCATGATTAGACTTGTTTGCTCGCATTCCTGGATACTGCTAAACTGCATGAGATGATGCTGGGGAATTCAAGAGGGGTCACTCTGATGGAGATAATGATAACATTATCCCTCTTTACGGTGTTCTTGCTGCTCTCTGGAACCCTGGTTCGCAAAGCCTCGCGGGTCTTGCGTTTTTCCGAAGGAAAAGTCTCGAGTATACGGGCGGCGACGGAAGCTCTCGATGTCATCGCCCGCGACGTTCGCGGAGCCCAGATACTCAGCAGCCCCAAGACTGGTAGTTCCGCTGTGCTCGAGTTCTCCATCGTGGATTCGGCCAACAATGCGAGGCTCTTTCCAACCGTCGTCCCCCCACGTTTTCCGATGCTCGTTTTAAACAGAGCCTCCAATCTCCAGACCGTGCGATATGCCTTGCTTGGAAAAGAGCTTCAGCGAAGGACCAAGGTTCAAGGACAGAGCGCTTCAACGACGACCATTGCGCAGGGCATCAGCGCTGTTGAGTTCACCCGCAAGGACAACAACTCTTTGCTCATTAGACTTGAAGTCGAGGAAGAGCGAGGGACGAAACCGGTTAGCTTCGTGGTACCGCTCTTGGAGGGATTGCCATGAAGTACGGGAGACGAGGATTCACTCTCATCGAGATTTTGGTCGCCTTGGCGCTCATAGCGATGGCGGCGGGCCTGGCTTTTGTAAACCTGCACCGACCCGTAGCAAAGGCCAACTCGCGAGTGGTGGCGGACCAGGTTGGCGAGTTTCTCAGGCGGGCACGAAATCGGGCTCAAAAGGAAGCCAGACCGGTGGCGGTCGTACTCCCCAACAAGGGCGGGAGCGCTTCGGTTTGTCAATCTGTGGCGGAATTGGACGGACCCGTCAATCCGATCATCACGCGGGTTAAAGATTTCTCGGGGGAGCATCCTGAGACGGTCCTTTTCATCGGCACCTATGATGCCTCGGGCGTGTGGAGCATCGACCCACCTCAACCGGGAAACTCGGGATATTACGCCCAAGGCTTAGGCTCTCTTCCCGCGCTCGCTCCGATCAACGATTGGGTTGGGGGAAATGCGAACAACCTTCTCGTCTTTTTGCCAGACGGAACAGTGCTCGGAAACGACCTGCCCCATCTCAACGGGGACTACAAGATCGTGGTCAGCCAAGGAGCCGTTACTGGAGGGGGCGCGGCTCAGGGCAACGGAATTATGGACGTCTCACCCACCCTCCACGGCCTAACGGCCGCTTCTGACCCCTATACGGTTTCCGTTTCCGCTCTCGGAGTGGTGACGGTGACCAAAGGAGTGGACCAGGCCACTAGCGTCGCTTTGAGTGAAAAACCACTGGCCTTGGGCTCCCCGGCTCCGGCCCTTCTCCCGGATGCTAAAACGACCGTCAATCCGCAGATTTTGGAATTGAGTGTCAGACCGAGCGCTGGATTCATGAAGGGGGCTTACGGATTGGACCAAATCCTTCACCCCTCGCGTCAATTGAGCCTTACGGTGTCGGCCAAGCAGAGCAACGATGAAGAGCTTTTCTGTGAGTTTTTTATGTCCAGCGGCAGCGGGCAATTCTCCGTTTCGGGTGTTCAAAAGATGTATTACCAGCCCTACTTTCCACCGTTTTTAGAGGCTGGTTGGCGATCTACGGTTCAATGGTCTCCACCGCCCGGTGCCGTGGCTGGACAAGCCTTTACCGTTGACGCTGTGGTGACCAGTTCGCGAGGCGGGTCCGCGACCACGGAGGGCAACACTTCCCTCAGAAAGGTAATCTATACCTACGATAAAGGCAGGATCTACTTTTCTGGGTTGAGCGCTGTCACCGACCTGGAGGAGATCTATTCCGTCCGGGCCGATGGCACTGACCTCAGGAAGGTGACGTATCAGGACACCCCCGATATCGTGCAGAGGTTTCCTGCTGGGGCCCGGGATGGGCACAAGCTACTCTACACGCAGATCGATACGCTCACGACCAGGAGTTCCATCTATGCCCAGACGGGACGGGGTGGTCTGACCACTAGAATTACCGATAAGGGGATCTTCCCAAGTCTGAG
>CAZVVF010000014.1:10278-14113 GCA_964630575.1 uncultured Burkholderiales bacterium
ACTCAACGGTGATGGTTTACCAGTGGACGCAGGGACTGGTTCCCGGTTCACCGCAGCGACCTTACACGGCGAGTCCCGACCTACCAGCCTGGCCACCCGTGGTTTTGCCGGTCTTTGACCCCTCGGATCCGAAACTCCCTGCGACGACAGGTCTGATGCGACCGTCGGTTTCCCCTCCTATTCCGTTCGGTGTGGGTCCTACTCCGAGCGCCTACGTTCCCGACCAGGGAAATCGTCGGGCAAGGTTACCTCGCAGAATTGCTTTTGAAAGCAATCTGGGGCTCTCAAATCCCAACCACAGGGCGATCTACACCGCTCATTTTTACGACCCGGGTAAGTCGATCCCAGTCACCAATCTGGTCCGACAGACTCAAGGCACCGCCCTCACTGGATTTAAGGGTGGAGACGGCCGCCCGATCTGGCATCCTGATGGAACCAAGATCCTTTTCGAGTCAAACCGCTCGGGAACCAGCCGCGCCTACGTGGTGCCCTTCAACGATGACCCCGACGCTGAGGTTAGCGAGAGCCATGATGGAGCCATCTGTCTCACTCCGGGAGTTGGCAACGTGAAAGACCCGTTCTACAACCCGAGCGGAACCGCGATCGTATTCTCCTCTGATTACCACAGCGAGGGGAACTGGGATCTCTATCTCTTACACCTGAAAGCTCCCGACTATCTCGTCCCCGCAGGTGAGCCGGTGAAGATGGGGCTCGGCAACTACAGTCTCTTTCAGAAGACCTTCAAAGATATCGGTGGGGCGGTGTGGACGCTTTGAGATCTCCCAGAGGCCTCTCGCTGGCGGAGACTATCATAGGCATGTTCCTTTTGGTTTTCGCCATGCTGATCTCAACAAAGCTTCTGGACACGGGACTACGCCATCTCTCCAAGATCGACAAGCAAGCGATGGCCACCAAGTTGGCCGAAAAGAGCATGGCTGAACTCAGGGTCTGGGTGCGCACCTCCACGGGGGAGAGTCAGTACAACTTTGATAAGAACTCTTGGGCCTCCGGCATTCCGAGCGAGGATCCAGACTTTCCAGGCTTGAGGGTGTCGCTCGTGGAGGCCCCTGAGGTACTCTACAGCCCTTGCTCAGAGTTTGAAAAACCCTATATCGCCTTGGGGACTGAACGGGCGCTCAACTCCTCAGCTCGCAGAGTCAAGATCGTGGTTGAGGAGTACCCTCCAAGCGACTTCAAGGTGGAACTCACAAGCCTCATCGCCGACCCCACTCGGCACCTGGCAAAGGTCGAGATGAGCCTTCTGTCACCCTCTGTCCCTGATCCCTTCGAGCCAGCGACCGATCTGGCCAATCCGGCAGCCAACAGTTTTGTGGAGTTCGAAGCCAAAGGGTATTACTCCGACGGCAAAGTTGTTCCCGACTTGATGTTCGATTGGTACACCATTCCGTTGGGCGGCACGGGTACGGTTATACCATCGCGGGATGGGCGGCGCGCGAAGTTTGTCAATGGGGTCGTGGTGGCCCCGGCAGGGCCCACCCTCTCCACGGCCGGTTCGGCGGCGCTGGCGGTGCACGGACAGTACCGTGGTCACGGCCAGCCTCCCCAGGAATGGGCGCCTCCCCCGGCGGCGCCTCACCCCTTTATCAACGTCAACCTCCCGGTGTTCAATCTCAAATGAGGCCCTCGGTTCAAGGCCAGAGAGGGGCGATACTCATTTTTGCTCTCATGCTCTGCACTCTGCTGTTGATCATTGGAATGGGTTTCGTGGCTCAAAGGAGCTTGGAGTATGGAAGCGTCAGCGAGTTGCAAGACAAGGCTCAGGCTCGTCAACTCGCCATGGCTGGGATCGAAGATGCTCGAGTGAAGCTGGAGAAAGACCCCTTCTTCCCACAGGTCGGAGGCTTTGGTCAGCCGGACTTTACCTATTCAGAAGAGCTCAAAGACCCCTCCGATTCCAGCTTAGTGGGGATCTATAAGGTCACGATAGACGTGCGATTGAAAGAAGAGCCCTTCAGGGTGGTGAGAATTCTCTCCGCCGGTTACGCAGGTCCTGACCGGGCCAATCCGCTGGCCACTTACACGATCTATGCCGAACTCGATGTGGCGACCTTCGATAGGGAAAAACCTGGCTCAGAAAACCCTAAGCTCTTCCGCTTTATCGACTGGAGAGAACAGGATGTTTGGAAGGGCGAATCCATTCAAATCGCCCACTAGGTCCCCTTGAGGAGGGTCAACGCACCGTGTATTCCGTCAGGACCGGGTATCGGTCACCGCCGCCGGCAAATCCAGCCATGATCTTCACCTCGCCAGCCTCTGGTGTGAATTCAATGGAGAAGGTGGTGCCTTTTTGCTCCATCGGAACGACATCGTCGCCGTTCTTGAGCAGAAGTTTGCTGGCCCCGGGAACCTCATAGATGAAGGCCGCTCTCTTTCCGGCGCTGAGCTCACCGGCGAAGCCTCGGATTATCTGAGCGTTGGTGTCGCCGAAGGTCTTGTAGGTCTTGGGAAAACTGTCGCTGTGTCCCAGGCTCGAATGTACCTTGAAGCTCGCCACGTCGCGGCTCATCGATTCCTCGGGCTTACGCGCCATAAGGAGTACCTTGTAGTCTCCAGGCTCTGGAAACCGTATCTTAACGATGGACTGTCCTCGGCGCTGATGGGCCAACACTCGGGTCGCAGGTAAGTCGCGGGACCCTGACTTCACGATGGCCGAGACCACATACCCATTCTTGGATGCAACCCGAAAGGTGATCTCGCCGCGGCACTTCAGGGGCTGTTTCTTAGGCTCGATAAGCTCTAGCCCGGCTGCGAAGAAACGGGGTTTGATCTCGGGTTGGCTGTCGAATTCTTCAGGGCCGATGGTCTCCTCGAGAAGTTGCCACTCTGGGGCCTGGGGGAGGTGACTGTAGAGGAACACTTCGGGAGCAACGAGGAACCATTCGTCGCTGGGCTCTTTGACAAAGGACTTCTGCTCGTTGATATAGCCCGCGCCCCAGGTTGGATCGACCAGTTTCCACTCGCCGTCTATTTTGACGGCGTTCCAGGCGTGGTTGGTGGGACTGTTTTGGAGCGAGGCCGGAAGATTTTGGTCTTCGCTGCGGGATCGTCCAGGGATCACTTCGGATTCGACTCCGACCTCGCGGCACATAACGTGGAACAGTTCGGCGTATCCGGCGCACACCGCCTTTCGTCTTAGGACCACGGTATCAGGGGATTTATAGCTCAGTTCCCCACTGAAGAGAGATTGCGTGTCGTAGGCGATGTTGTCGCCCAACCAGCGGTAGATGGCGTGGGCCTTGTCTCGATCACTCTCTTTACCGGCGGTGATGTTGCGGGCCAATTTGGCAATCGAGGCCGAGGCTGGTTTGATGCTGTTTGAGGAGGAGGGGGCGGGCAACCCGATGGAGGGCGGGGCGACCCGACTTGCAACGGGTTGGGCAAGGGCATCGGATGGCTCATCGTGGGCGATGATGAAGGGCTTTGGGGCCGCCTCTTCCCGACTATTCTGGGGCTTCTCCAGGCTGGGCTTGTCGCTGACGACACCGACCTGTGGGCTCGCACTGGGGCTGGGACGACTCTTTGAGGGAGCCTCGGGCGGGGTCGGTCGAAGGCCGCAACCGAAACATGAGAAGAGCAGAATGAGAGGGAGACATTTTGCCAAAAGACGAGCCACGGCTCTCATCTTATAACGCCAGTCAGAGATCCGCTAGCGCTCCTTGGGGTTGAGACGCCGATCCTACTTCTGGCGGACCAAGCGCTTGGTCTGGCCATCGTCGTGGTCCCAGATCAGCATGCTGTCGTTGTCGGTCAGAATGAAGGAATAGAGTTTGGAGTCCTGGGCGGCAGGTCCCTGAATGACCAGCAGTCGAGAGAT
>CAZVVF010000015.1:0-13981 GCA_964630575.1 uncultured Burkholderiales bacterium
CACAATTCAGTATTCCCTGCGCGGTATCGTGATGGCGGAGGTGTTTTTGAGGACAGCCAGCCGGGAGATTCATTCCGGCATTTTCGGTGGAACGACGGAAAACGCGATTCGTTCCCTGTGCCGCCTGATCGCTCGATTGCACGATGAGCAGAACCGGGTCACAATTCCTGGATTTTACGATTCGGTGCAAGAGCCTCTGGACTGGGAGGTGGCCGAACTCGAGAACCTTCCTTTCGAGGAGGGCCCTTATTTAGAATGGATCGGGGCCAGCGAAGCTATCGGGGAGGCGGGCTATTCCACAAACCAGAGGAGATGGTTTCGGCCCACCTTGGAATTCCACGGGGTGAGTGGCGGCTACGGCGGTGAGGGAAGCAAGACCATTGTGCCCAATCAAGCCTCGGTAAAGCTCAGTGCTCGCTTGGTGCCAGACCAAGACCCCGATGAGATCGGGGCTCTTTTGGAGAGGTGGTTTGTGGACAATTGTCCTGTCGGGGCGACCATCGACTTTCGCAGAGGACACGCCGGTCCCCCCTATCTGATCGGTCGTACTCAACCTGAGCGCAGCTTGTTGGCTGGCGCCAAAAAGGTTCTTCAGGAGGCCTTTGAGGTGGAGCCTCTGCTTTCGCGCCACGGTGGAGCTATACCCATCGTGACTCCGTTTGAGCAGATCTTAGGAGTCAAGACGCTGTTGATGGGGTTGGGCCTTCCCGATGACGGTGTACACAGTTTTGACGAGCGTTTCTCTCTGGAGCAGTTCCGCAAGGGGGTTCGAATGTCGGCTCTGTTTCTTCATCGTTTGGCTGGGCTGCTGGCTTGATCGGGGATCTTTTCTTCTGGTTTCGTCAGTAAGACCCCGTAGATACGACCGCCTTGGACGCCGATGGTAGCGACATCGTTGAGCACTGTCATGGAGAACGGCTGTTCCACGATGGGGAGTTGCTCGCTGTGCCATTGGCCGGACCTCATCGAGACCACGTGTCGTTCGCAGAGTATCCACCAAGCCTCGGTCTTGCGGTCGTACACCGGCGGACAAACGGCTGGGCTCGCGAGGCGGAATCGTGCGATGGTCTCTCCCGTAGCGTCGTTGAAGAGTCTCACCCGGTTGCGGCTTGCGACCAACAGAGCGGTTCGGTCGTCCCATTTTATGGGGGTGGGTACGACCAGGAGTTCTCCGCTGCTGCTCCACAAATTGTCCTGACTGGCGAGTCTCACTTTCCAAATGGGGGTCGCTTCGGGCAGGGCGAAGGCTTGCAGGTACCCCGATAGGTCTGCGACCCAGAGCTTGTCAGAGGTTGTGGAGATGGCACCGGCTAGAGCCTCCTGCACCGGGCCTTTTCTCGATAGGGGATCGACCGGTGGCCAAATCGAGACCTTTTGCTGAGCGAGGGTCTCTGGGTTGTAGGTGACAAGGCGGCCCGACTGATCGAGAAAGCGGACTTGTGGCTCAAGGCACAGCAACGGGACTGGTCGAGCTTTGCGCTGGCCCCAGGATGTGTCTTGCTCGGTTTCGACAACAACCTCACCCTTTTTGTTGATCTTTCGCACCTTCCCAATATGACTCAGTGTGAACACGGCTTTGTTGTAGAAGGTTGGAGGGGCGATCGGGTAGTCTCGGGGACCGGCGTTCTTGACTTCCAAGAACATGTCTCCATCCTTGTTTTGCAGAGCCCATATCATGCCCTGATCGCCCTGTATGAGGATGGCGTTGGTGAGGGGCAGGGCTCGGAATGGAAGATGCTCCGAGAGGGTTCGATTCCATACTTCCTTCCCGTTTTCCAGGTTGTAGCAGGTGATCTTGTTTCCGAAGGGGCTGGAGACGAGAACGTGTTCCGTTTTCGACTCCGAACCGAGTAGAGTCAAGCGGGGGTGCTCGCCTAGACCTGGGTGAGACCAGAGAATTTCTTGGGCATTTCCGGATAGCGTGAGAAACAAAAGGAAAGAAAAGAGGTAGAATGTTGGCAAACTAGAATATTTTTCACGCTGAATTGAATTCATGGCATAGGATTCCAAAAGTTGGGTAAGAACCCTTGTGGCGTCGCACCTTGAGAGGGCGGAACGTATGTTCGGGCTTGCTTCCCGGCCTAGGGATCTCTAGAATAGGCGAAATATTTCGCTGAGACCTAACCGTTTTAGTGATGAATTGACGACAGTAAACTGTAAAGATTGATAAAGCGATCGGATTCGGTTGGGTACCGCCTGGTTGTATGGAGGAGCTCGAATGAGCAAACGTTGGGTTAAATTTTCTCGCGGTGTTCTCATAGGAACACTCATAATGATTGGAAGCGGGCCTGCTGCTTCCGAGAATGAGAGCGAGACAGGAACCGCTGCAGTCGTAGTTGAGACGGCTCCGGAAGAGGGTGAGGTCGAACTGGCTCCCCTTCCTACTGAGGTGGTTGTCGGGCGAGGTTCGTCTCGAAGAGTGGATGAACGTCCGATAGAGGTCGCCAAGATGCCTGATACGGATGCTGCCGAGAGCGCCGTTGAGAAAGCCGTCGAGGAAACCTCGGCCGCTGAAAAGGCCGTTGAGGACGCCACCGCCGCGGATCAATCCGTGGAGGATGCCGCAGCCGCTGAGAAGGCCGTGGAGAACGTCTCCGACGCCGAGAAAGCCGTCGAGCAAGCTGTCGAGGACACCTCCGCCGCTGAAAAAGCCGTCGAGGACGCCTCGGCCGCCGAGCAACCTGGTTCTGAAGCAGAGAATCCCCCGACTGAGGGCGCTCCAAAGGCCGAGGGCGCTCCCGAAGCAGACCCCACTTTGCCAGCGGCTGAAGGACAGCCGAATGAGCCTAAGCCGGCCGACGCCGCACCCACCACAGAGGATGGTGAGCCCTCGGAGGAGCCAGATGGTGAACTCAGCCCTACTGAGGACCAGGTCCGTCCAGCGGAGCCTCAAAACGAACCCGTCGGTCCGCCGCCGATCGTGAATATCGAAGTTGAGGGCAACAGCAGCGTGCCGACTCAAGCGATTTTGGAAGTGGTCTCAACGCGAATCGGCGACCCTTTGTTGGAACCAAGGTTGCGCCGTGACCTCCAGGCGATTTTTGACCTGGGGTACTTCACCGACGTTCGTTTCGCGACACCAGCGGCTCCAGGCGGTCTCCGTCTGGTTTTTCGAGTTTTAGAGAACCCCGTGGTGACGTCTGTTTCTTTCAAGGGCAATGAGGTCGTTGAGAGCGAGAAGTTGCGAAGTGTTATGGATACGGAGACCGACCAGATCCTAAACACCAGAACGATTCACAGCGACATTCAGGCTATTAACCAATATTACAATGAAGAGCTCGGTTATTTGAGAACTCCGACTCACGTTACCGACGTGGCTTTTGAAGACGGAAATCTGGTCCTGACCATCGTCGATGGGATCGTGGTCAGTGACGTAGAGGTCACCGGTGTCAGCGTGTTCCCTGAAGAACGAGTCGCTTCGATGGTTCGAATCAAGCCCGGCGAGCTCTTCAATCGCAAGACTCTGGAGGAAGACCTCACCAGGATCAACGACCTTTACGAGAAGGACCAGTGGGTTCTCGATACCGTTGACCCCAAGATCGACCCCGATACCGGGAAGGTCACCGTTGAGGTGGTGGAAGCCAAGGTCGAAGAGATCCGTGTCGAGGGTAATACCAAGACCAGAACCGCTACCATTCTGCGAAATCTTCGCACCAAGCCAGGCTCGGTTCTCAACCGACGACGCTTCCAGAAGGACTTGGAGCGACTGAACAACCTCGGCTACTTCCGCAAGGTCGAGCCAGACCCTCAGCGAGGTACCGAGCGGGGTCAAGTGATCCTGGTCTTGGATGTGGAAGAAGAAAAGACGGGTTTGGCTACCATCGGTGTGGGTTACGCCGGTGGTGGTTCCTCGGGAATTCGCTCCGGAGTCACTGGTGCGGTCTCCTATTCCGACCGGAACCTCTTTGGGACCGGCCGAAACGTCTCTCTGTCGTGGCAGCGAGGTGCTCAGATCTCTAGTCTCGGTTTCTCCTTCCTCGACCCAGCGATCAACTCCAACCAAGATAGCATCGGGCTTTCACTCTTTCGCAACGATGTCGACGGACTCCGACAACCGATTTCCGTCAATGGCCAGCAAGAGTATGCTTACTACGATGACCAACGTATGGGTGGCTCGCTCACTTACGGACGCCCTCTCAATGATGACCTCCGTGTCTTTGGAACTCTGCGACACGAGACCATCGACATTCTGAGAGACTCCTCGTCGATCTACGACCCGGTTGGATTGGGCTCCGGTACCCTGAACTCGGTGGGCTTGTCGGCCTTGTATGACACGCGGGACGACATTTTTAACCCTCACGTGGGCTCCTTTGCCAACGCTGCGGTCAACGTGGCTGGGCTCGGTGGTGACTTCAAGTTCAACAAGTACACCATTGAAGGCCGCCACTACATCCCTTTGAGCAAGCGACAAACGTTGGCTCTGAGGGCTTGGGGTGGAACAGTGACGGGCGATGCTCCGATTACGGAGTACTTTTACGCGGGTGGACCCGACACTCTTAGGGGATACGAGCAGAACCAGTTCTTTGGGACGCGTTTCTTTGTGGCCAATGCCGAGTATCGATTCCCGATCGCCAACATTAAGTTCCTGAGAGGAGCAGTCTTCGCGGATGCGGGTACGGCTTATATCCCAGGAGACGGGTTTGAAGACAAAATTTATTATGACGCAGGTCTCGGTTTGAGGATAACTTTCCCCGCCTTGGGCCTCGGTGTAATCCGTTTGGATTACGCCTGGGGTGAATTCGGTGGAAGAACTCAGATCGGAATCGGACAATCGTTCTAAGCGTCGTTTTTGCTGCTTTAGAGAAACCTCTCATCCAGTGTGAGGTTACCGAGAGCAAGCTTTGGAGGAATTGAATCTGATGAGTTTGAGAAATATGGCCGTCACGGCCGCTTTGGGCCTGGCCCTCTTGTTTACCCCCGGGTGCACCACTGAGACACCGCCAGTAAAGAAGGTGGCGTCCATCGATGAATCCGTGATTCGTCAGATGGACATGTTTAAGAAGGCCAATGAAGAGTTGGACGAGTGGGCTGAAACCGAGTCCAAGAAGATGGCCGAGGAAGTCAAGGATGGTACCGATGAGGAGAAGGGCAAGAAATATCAAGAGTTTCAAGCCGCTCTCGAAATTGAGACCAACAAAAAGATGGACCCCCTCAACAAGAAGGTCAAGGCCGCCATCGAAAGCACAGCCCACAAAGACGGCGTGACGGTGGTCCTGGATAAGAAGATTGTCGTGTACGGTGTTCCCGACCTCACCGACAAGGTGAAGACCCTGCTAGAATCGGGCGCTGAAATCACCTTCCCAGAGGAGGACCAGGCCGGACTCGACAACGCTCCTGTGGGCTACTTTGACCCCTCGATCGTTCGCAACCTCAAGGTCTTCAAAGAGGCTGAGATGGAGATTTTCCAAGAGCGTAATCGCTTGCTCAGGACGATGAGTGAGCAGTTGGAAAAGGCCAAGGAGAATGGGAATACACCCAGTCCGGCTGAAATTCAGGCTATGCAAAAGCAGATAGAAGCTCGCTTGGAATCTCTCCAGCAGCAGAAGATGGCCCCCTTGATGAAGGCTGTCACGGATTCTGTTGCCGAGGTCGCCAAGGCCGAGGGACTCTCACTCGTTCTGGACACTCAGCACGTTATGTACGGTGGTCGCAACCTCACGGAACTCGTGGTCGATACCTTTCTCAAACAGGCCACTGGAAGCACGGTCGGTGGCGAAACGCCTGCGGCTTCTCCAACTCCCGCAGCGGGTGAGTAACCAATGGGTTTGTACAGAAAAGGCGGTCGCCTCAGCCTTGCTTTAGCTACGGGAGTTCTCTGTGTCGGTCTAGTGGCTGGGTGTACCCAGGAAAAAGCTGAAGTGGATCCTCTGCAAGGCTACCGGGTGGCCATCGTTGATCTGCCGCCGCTGATGGAGTTGCACCCTAGCTTCAGTAAGCTCGAGCAGATGAACGATGAGATCTCAAGTCTACAGGAAGAAAAGGCCAAGATTCAGGCCGAATCTCGCGAGAAGCTGATCGCTGAGGGCGGCTATGAGATGGAAAAGGCCATCCAACAAGCCCGAAAGAAATTAGAGGCTGAGCAAGCCGCTGTGGAAGGGGAGCTGTCGGCTCTTTCCTCCAGTCTCTCGGCTCAGATTGAGTCGGAGATGAAGGGCCTTCACGCTTCCTACGAAGCGGAGCTGAAGGCTGAGGTCGAGAAGGTCGCACCTCAGCGTCCGACGCCAACAGATGTTACGCCGCCACCCATAGATGCCGCCGGCGAGGGGCAGGTTCGGGACTACCTTCAGAATCTCTCTATGGTTCGGGAGCGCAATCTCGCGGCCAAGCGATTGGAACTCGAAAAGCGCGTAGGCGACGAGATCGCTGCCAAAAAGGCTGAGGTCGATGGTCAGATCGCGGCTTTTGAGGCCGATTTGTCGGCCAAGTATCAGAGCGAGCGCCTCAATCTCCAACTGTCGGCTCAAAACTCTTCCGACGAAGAGACGAAGACGGCCGCTGAGAATCGTCTGGCCGAAATTACCGCCGAGATCGACCAGGCCAAACAGGCCAAGCGTGCGGAGCTCGAGGGTAGTTATGCCGCGGTACGCGCGGAAAAAACCTCTGCCCTCCAGGGAGAGCTCGAGGCCTATCAGCGGACGCTCGATGCCGAAGTCGCTCAAAAGTTGGAAGCCAAGCGCCGAGAGCTCGGTGTCGCTGCGGTTCCGCAGCGACCTCAGCAGCAACAACGCCCCTCTGGTCCGCCTCCTGGAGTGGCCGCCAAGATCAAGGAGATCGAAGGGCGAATGCGCGGTCAGTTGGAGAGCAAGAAGGCTGCTCTGCAGGCGCGTATGCAGGCCAAGATGGCAGAGTCGCGGGCTCGCCTTGAGGCCAAGCAGGCTGAAGTACAAGCGAGTCTAGAGAAGCTCAACGCTGAGATCGGTGAGCGTATCGAGAAAGGGTTGGCCAATCTGCCGGAAGAGGTCCAGGCCAAGCTCAAAGAGATCGATGCCAATATCGAGAAGATTCAAGAAGAGCGAAAGTTACTCGCGGACTCCATGCGTCTGGACATCGATAAACAAGTGGCCGGTATTGCCGAGAAGAAGAACCAAACGATGGTTTTGGGTTTGACCTATGAGCGCAACTACTTTTACAAAGATCCAAGTTTTGAAGACTTGACGGAATTGTCCCAAGTTCGGGTACAGCAGATGGAGAAAAAATGATGAACCGTAAATACATCGCGAAGACCCTCGCCTTGGCCCTGGTGAGTGGTCTGCTATTCACCGGTTGCCAGTCGGCCAAAGGTCAGAAGATATCTGTGGGCAAGGTCGATACCGCGGCTCTGCTGCAGGACGACCCCGACTACCAGAGCATGTCGATAAACTATATCAAGGAACAAACCGATATCCGCAAAGCGTTTGTGGACCGCTTGAGGGCCGCTGGTGACGACAAGGACAAGGTCGCCAAACTTCAGGAAGAGTACATGAAAAAACAGGTGGAGTTCGACACGAAGTGGCGTACGGATACGGAAGATTTTCTCAAGACTCGTCACGATGCGATCAAGGCCACCGCTACGGAAATAGCTGAGCGCAAGGGGATTGATATGGTTGTGATCGACAGCCGAAAGTACCCCACTGTTGAATGGGGCGGAGTGGATATGACGAAAGACATGGCTCTCGCAATGAGCACTGGCTCTCAAGAAGTGTCCACCCCTTCAGCGACACCCAAAGGAGACTCGGATTGACACGTTTACGCGGGGCCGTTTTGACGCTCGTTGTTTTCAGCGTTTGCGGAGTTTTGAGTGGTTGTGGGTCACAGACCGAGAAGAGTCGACCGCTCAAAGTCGCCACTGTCGATATCGTCCGAGTGATGGAAGAGCGGCCAGAGGTGCGCGAGATTCGATTGGATTGGGCGGCCCAGGCTGGCGAGACTTCTATGCGGATCTCGGAGGTCCAGGATTCGGCAGAAGCCGCGGCCTTGAAGGCTGAGATCGACAAGAGTTCAGCCGAGTGGCAGAAGCGCATGGATACCTTTATGGAGGAATCCATCGCTTTGGTGGAGTCTGAGACGGCCATCATCGCCAAGGAGCGTGGCATCGAGCTCGTTGTTGTGGACAACCCCATGACGAAAACCGTGCGCTACCGTGATGGCGAGGACCTCACGCTGGATGTCTCTATGAAGCTGCAGAGCCAGGATCTGTGACATCGCAGTCCAGAGATATCGCGCCGGAAGCTTTCGTGGACCCCACGGCTGTGCTGGGTGAGGGAGTCAAGGTGCACGCTTTTGCCTTTGTGGACCGCGAGGTCAAAATCGGAGCTCGCAGCGTCATTGGGCCGGGTGCCGTTGTCTTGGCCGGTAGCGTGATAGGGGAAGATTGCCTGATCGCGCCCGAGGCCGTTGTGGGGAGCCGGGGATTTGGCTACGTCTTCGATGGTCGCGAGCACGTTCGGATCCCTCAAGTCGGTAAAGTTGTGATCGGTGATGGTAGCGAGGTGGGTCCGGCGACCTGCATCGACCGAGCAGCCTTGGATGTCACCTCGATTGGGGCGAGGTGTCAGCTTGGAGCTCTGATTCAAGTCGCTCACAACTGCCGTATCGGCGATGAGTGTCAGGTCGGTTCCGGTTCAGGCCTGGCCGGCAGTACAACGATAGGTCCCGGGTCTAGGCTTGGAAAAAGAGTCGGCACGGCGGGTCATTCAGAGTACGGAGAGAACGTGATCGTCGACGATCTCGCGGGGATGACCAAGACCAAAATTCCGGCGAACTCTCATTGGGCGGGCTATCCCGCTCGCCAGATCAAAGCAACCCCCTCGAATTAGGAGTGTCCACTGTTTCTTCTCGACCTTTCCAAAAGACTTAGGATCGTCGGTATGGCGTTCTTTTTACTAGCCCTACCGGTGTTGGCCGACCCCGTTTCTGTTGGGGGCGAGACCGTGATGCGGCTCCCGGCCGCCAAGGCACAAGCTGTCCAGAGCAGGGTGGACAAGCTCCTCGAAGCGGGCGCTGACCCCGCTGGTATTCTGGCCAAGAAGACGGCCAATGGGTACGGCGTGTATTGGGGTACTCAGCTCTTGGTCGAGATCGACAAAGCCTTGGCCGCGGAGAACAAGAGCACGCCTGAGGGCCTCGCTGTGGTTTGGGCGAAGAGTCTCTTTAAGGCTGTTGGGCCCGGACTTTTGAAGGTTTCGCCTCGAAGTATTGTGGCACCGCTCGGCGAAAAGGTGACGCTCAACCTCGGGGGGTTGGCCGAAGGGCCTGTCACCGTTGAGGGTGGCGATGGTCTGGTGAAGGTGGAGGTTCTCGACGAGGCCGTGGTTGTGGAGGCCAGTGCTGTTGGTCGCTCTTCCATCTTGGTTCGCCGTGGCAAGGGCAAGGTCCGGATTCCCATCCAGGTGAAGGATTGGGCTGGTTATCCTCCTCAGGAGATCGCGATCCAGGTGACCGGAAACCCGGCTCCCGGCAGTATGGTGGCAGAAGCTTCGTTGCGGGCTGTGGCTGGAGCAACTCGCTTGAACCCTGGTGCGCGGATCAAATTTCCCGACGAGATGCCCGACACGCCCTCAGTCCCTAAGGGTGACAAGCTCCGCTTCCGCTTGCCGATCGAGATCGTTGCCGGGGATGACTACTATCCGGTCCGTTCTAGGGTCGAAGTTCAGGTCGAGTCCGTCGACCTGAAGCTCAAAGAGCCCAACCTACTTTTGGTTTCAAACCGGCCTGAGCGGGTGGATGATGACGGCGTTTTGCTGGAATACACCTTTTCAGAAGATGAGCCCACTAGGCTGATGTATTCGCACATGAACCAGACCCTCGCTGACCGAAACCTGTGGGTCAATCTCTACAATGAGACTTCAGAGCCGGTGAGCGTTTGGGTCGGTGCCACTTTTGCTGGCCCCAACAGAAATGAGGTCCACACCGGCCACATGGCGGCCGTGAGGTTCCTTCAGCAGCTCGGCGCCGAGGCTGGGTACGTTGTGGAGATCCCCGCTCATCAGCGCTTCGTTGTAGCTCATCACCTTATGAACAGACGGGATCTGCTTTCGGGATTCGTGAATCTGCAGATCGTGGGTGAAGGCAAGTTGAGAGCCGAGGTTCATTCCAAGTTGACGCCGAGCTCTAACTCGACGACCAATTCGGTCCGTCTCGGCGGGCCGTTCAATCCCTTTAAGATCCATCCCCACGGAGTTTTTGCTCAGCCTTATTTTGAGGAATGGGTGGACCTCGACGCGGATTCAGGGGCCGTCAGCGTTCCCTACGGAAAGTCGCCTTGGCTCATCGACTTCGAAACCGGTTTGCCCAATACGGGCAATTTCGGTGTGCTCTATCGCTACCACTTCGTTCTCAAGAACGACAAGGCCCGAGCTTTAGACTTTGAACTCGTCTTTCGCCCAGACTCAGGTCCTGGCGCGGGAACCTTCCTCGTGGATGGAGATATCCTAGAGGCCCCATTTCGAAAGCGTGGTGTGGAGACGAGCTTGGGTCGTTTCCGCGTCGAGCCAGGTCAGGAACGAACGGTGGATGTGGTGACGCTCCCCGAGGCCTCCTCGAACTATCCCGCTTATCTCTACATGAAGCCGATGCTTCCCTAGGTGTTCGCTGTGTATCGGAGGCAGAGTCGTTGAGTCGTTTACAACAGGGCACCGTTGCCGCTGAGCTGACGTTTGAAGGGGTTGGAATCCATACTGGGACCGAGTGCCGGGTAACGGTGCGCCCCGCTCCTGAGGGGCACGGACGGCGCTTTGTGACGGCCGATGGCGTCGAGATTCCCGCCCGGGTTGACTTTGTGGTCAAGTGCGACCGCTCCACGGCGCTGGGTCGTGACGAGGCACGGGTCTACACCACTGAGCATCTTCTCTCGGCGCTCTACGCTAGTGGTGTGGACAACGCCACCATCCAATTGACCGGCCCTGAGATTCCCATCTTGGATGGTTCGGCGTCGGAGTTCTACGCGGGCATTCAGGCCGTCGGTGTACGGCGTCAGGGTGTTGAGGCCAGGTGGATTCAGCCGGAGAAGCCGTTCGTTGTGAATGGCCAGGATGGTCAGGTCGTTCTGGTCACTCCGTCTGAGGTCCCCATTTTTGAATACGTCGTGTATTATGACCATCCTATGATAGGCTGCCAGTGCGCCGTTTTCCGTCCCCAGAGCGACGACTATGCGAGTGAGATCGCAGTGGCTAGGACCTTCGCTTTGTGGGAAGAGGTCAAGCCTCTGCTCGAGCGAGGGCTCGCTCAGGGTGGCAGTCTCGACAACGCTTTGGTCATTTATCAGGATCGCTACTCCTCTGAGTTGACTGTCGTTGACGAGCCGGTTCGTCACAAATGTTTGGACCTCATAGGAGACTTTGCTCTGTTAGACGCAAGGATCCGAGCGAGGGTCTTAGCGGTAAAGGCTGGCCACCGGCTGCACGTTGAGTGCGCCAAGGCTGTTTGGAAGGACGAGAATCGTTGTTAAGCGCGCTTGAAATCAAAGGGAAATTGCCCCATCGTTTCCCGATGCTACTGTTAGATGAGGTGGGTGAAATGACCGAGAATGGGGCTGTCGGATACAAAAATGTGACTGTCAATGAGCCCTACTTCAGAGGTCATTTCCCAGAGGCTCCCGTTATGCCTGGAGTTCTGGTTATGGAGAGTCTCTGTCAACTGGTCTGGATCTGGTCTGGGCACGAGGGCAATGTTCGCATGAACACGATCAAAAAGCTTCGCTTTCGACGGCCTACTGTGCCCGGAGATCGACTCAAGCTTGAGATCGAGCTCTTGGAGCGTTCGTCCGATCAGCTTTTGCTCAAGGTCTTGGCCTCGGTAGAGGGACAACCCGCTGTGACGGGGCAATTGGGATTCGCCCTAGAGTAGGGGAGGGAAAGGTTTCCCGATTGGTTCGCTGAACCAAACGGCAGAAACAGCGCCTTGAGTGGCTTCAGGTCGACGGTTGCGCTGTTGTTTTCCCTGTGATATAAACCAGAGAACCGCTCACATGGCTGGGTTGGTAAGGTTCTCGCAAGAGACCTCAACTGAAAAGGAAGAATTGGGTTGGGGAGAGGAGGCTGGAGTCTTGGAGCCAGTAAAAGTTGGCGTCGTGGGCATAGGAAGCATGGGTGTACATCACGCTCGTGTTTACTCAGAACTGCCAAACACAGAGCTTATCGGACTCGTCGATATCGACGGGAATAGAGGCGAGCTTTACTCAAAAGATTATCATACGAATTTCTATTCGGACTATCGTACGCTCATAGAAAAGGGAGTACAGGCGGTCAATATCGCCGTTCCGACGAGCCTTCACTACCCGTTAGCCGTCGATTTCATCGAGCACGGCGTCCACGTTCTGGTGGAGAAGCCGATCACCGTAGACCTCATTCAGGCCAAGAGTCTCGTCGATCTGGCTAAGAAGAATCACTGCATTCTTCAGGTTGGTCACCTCGAACGCTTCAACCCAGCCGTACGAAAGCTCCGAAGCGTTATGGGCCGCCCTGTTTTCCTCGAGTCTCAAAGAATTTCATATCCCACCAACCGCAATCTCGACGTTGGGGTTGTTTGGGACCTGATGATTCACGATCTCGACATCCTGATCAACTTGGTCAAGTCGCCGGTCGTGGAGATCCATGCCATGGGAGTGTCGGTTTATTCCGACTTTGAGGACGTCGCTCAAGTTCATCTTCTTTTTAAGAATGGTGTTGCAGCGAGTCTCTTGGCTTCGCGTATCAGCGGTGAAAAGCAGCGTAGTCTGCGCGTCACTGAAGATACCGGGCGGACTCTGTCCCTCGATTTCATGAATCAGACCCTATGTTCTATGCGCCCGCCTCGTTCTGGGCACCCGGTTCCACCTGAGCTTCTTCCAGTGGAGAAGGACGAGCCGCTCAAGCTCGAGCTTTCGCACTTTGCAGATTGTGTAGCCAACCATAGAACCCCTCTGGTTTCGGGCGAGGATGGAAAACGCGCGCTCGAGCTTGCTATGCAGGTTTTGGCTCGCATGAAGATGGTTAAGTCCAAAGCACCCCTTGGGAAAGAACTAATAGCTCTCGCGGGCTAAGAGAGAGGACCGCCGAAGTGGCTAAAATTCACCCGTCAGCGATTGTTGACCCCGCGGCCAAGATTGCTGATGACGCGGAGATTGGGCCGTTCTGTGTGATACACAAGGACGTCACGATCGGGAAAGGTACCAAGCTTCACTCTTCTGTTGTAGTGGGTGACTGGACGGAGATTGGTGAGGGCAATGAGTTCTTCCCCGGTGCAGTCGTTGGTGTCGCTCCTCAGGATTTGCGCTACAGCGGTGAGCGCGCCTTTACGAAGATCGGTAACCGAAACGTCTTTCGTGAGTACGTGACGGTCCATCGGGCTTCCGACCCTGATGGTGTGACTTCGATCGGGGATGACAACCTCTTGATGGCCTACACCCACGTTGCTCACAACTGTATTCTCGGAAATCAGATCGTGATCGCTAACTCCTGTGGGATTGCCGGACACGTTGAGATCGAGGACCAAGCTGTCTTGGGCGGTATGTGTGGCCTGCATCAATTCGTGAGGGTTGGTAAGCTGGCGATGCTCGGTGGGATGGCGCAGATCCGCCAGGATATCCCTCCGTTTTCCATGGTTGATGGACAGCCCGCGCGCGTCTTCGGAATGAATATTCGCGGCATGCAGCGGCGCGGTATCGACAAGGAGAATCGTCAAGCTCTCAAGGTTTGCTATCGCTTGATTCTGCAGTCCGGTCTGAATTTGACGCAAGCGATCAACTCCATCAAGGCGAGTGTTGCTCAGACGGAAACGGTTCAGCATCTGGTCCGCTTTCTCGAGAGTCCCTCCAAGATGGGGGTCTGCATTCGTGAGCCGGACCATCGGCGCGAGCGGCGGCAGAAAGCTCAGCCCCTCAAGGTTGAGGCCGCGAACTAGGAGTCTGTGGGCATCGTCGTGATGCCCGCTCTACTGTTTCTTTTCGCTTTGTCGGTAGAGGAAGAGTTGTCGCTGCTCACCTCGCTCTGAGCACCATTGAGATTGCTCGGCGAGGTCCCACCCC
>CAZVVF010000016.1:0-13834 GCA_964630575.1 uncultured Burkholderiales bacterium
CAACGAGGGCCGAGGGGGCGATCAGGTCCGGCTTCAGGACGCGATCGGGAGTGAAGCCAAAGTCAGAGTGAAACATCTCGTCGCAATGGTCAAAGTATCCCCCTACGGTGATCGCCTCAGGGCATTTCGCGGGGCTACCGACCTCTCCACCACTGTTTCCAGCCGCAGCCACAACGCAGATGCCCAGATCGTAGCAGCGTCGGATCCAATGCTCCACAAGAGAGTCCTCACTCTTTCGGTTCACCTCACCCACGCCGAGCGATACGTTGACAACACGGATGTTGTACTGTTCGTGGTGCTCCACCACAAACTTGAGAGCCTTGGCGACGTTGTGAGGCCGGATCGACAACTGCTCTCCGACCTTTAGCAGCAGCAGATTGGAAAGATAAGCTGGGCCGCGGTAGAGCCCTTGGCCCAGGTATCCACTGCCGGCGGCGATCACCGCGGTCATGGTGCCGTGCCAGTTTCCGGCGTCGGTGCGACCGTCGAGCGGCTCGTTGTCCACGGAAAAGTCGTGATGAGCGATCACCCGGCTGGTTGGGCAAAAGAGATCGGGGTGAGGGTAGAAACCGGCATCGATAACCGCGATCGTGATTCCCCGTCCGGCAGCTCGGCGCGGGGAGTTGAGCCTCACGAGTGTGGGGCTGACCCAGTCGCGAACGTAGCTCCATCGCGAGGGTTCCTGAACGAGGGGCTGCACCTTTTCAGCGTAAGTCATCACCATAGAGCACCTTTCCCAAGGCTAAGCGACTTTAACCATCGGCTCTCGGGCTGGACCCTATTCTTGCTCTTGCTCGGGGCCAAAAACCTCTGAATCCAGGCCTTTGTTCACGGCTTGGTCAGAGAAAGAAATGATCGCGCTTCCGGTCAGAGCATAGGTGGGAATGGCCACCGCAGCGCTCACTCGGTCGATGACTGGTAGTTCTGAGTCGCTCCAGTAGGAGAACTTCAGGTCCACTGACCCACCATCTCGATAGACCGTCTTCTGTTGGCGCAACCTCAGGTTCTCGACGTCAAAGGTACAGGTGATCGACAGGGTGCTGGACTGGTGCGCTTTGGGGCGAAATAAGAGCTGGTAGACCTCGCCGGCTCCCTGCTTGATAGGGCCGGCGATCTCGGCTCGATACTTCTCCTGCGAGGGCAATTTCCAACTGAACATACTAGGGGCTTTGTCGAAGTAGCTCGGTGCGTCCTGAAACTCCAGCCGGTGCTTGTTGGGGTTGAGATAGAAGTAGGTTCCCTTGAGGTGCTCGGTGTAGGGCAAAATACCCAGCACGATGTTCAGATCGAGGGTCGCTTTGGCCCAGACGTCTTCCAGCGAATCGTTGGCTTTTCGGAGCTCGCTGAGGAAGCTCTCCACAGTGAGCGGGGTCGGTGCGGAGGCGGCCTGGCCAACGAGGAGCCCGAGAAGCAGTACGATGTTGACTAGGGTTTTTGAGAAATTTCGCTTCATTCAGACTCCAAGGGGCCCTCTGGGGCTCCCGATACATCCAACAAGGCTGGCTCTGTATTGTTCTGGGAGCCAGGGGGTTCTGTCTCGTTTGGGGATGAATTGGGGTTGGACCGAAGATTCCTGCTGGACCAATCGAGCGCCTCTTCCACGTTTTTGTGCGTGGAGCCGCAAACGGCGTGCTTGCAGGGGAGATTTCGCAGAAGCTCTCGACCGTAAGACTTGGTCATGGCCCTGGGGTCGGTGAGCAGAAAGAGGCCTTTGTCGGCCTCTGACCTCAACAGGCGGCCAAAGCCTTGTTTCATCTTGAGACCTGCTAAGGGTAAACTGAGGTCACGAAAGGCGTGACCTCCACTGGATTCGATCTTTTTAGCCCGAGCCTCGAACAGGGCGTCGGATGGAACGGGAAATGGCAGGCGCGTCATGACCACGCAAGAGAGCCTCTCGCCGGGGATGTCGACCCCTTCCCAGAAGGTGTCGACCCCCACTAGAATCCGCATCCCCGGGGCTACGAATCGCCGCAAGAGCTGGGAGGCGGACTCCTGACCTTGAGCGAGAACCTCGATCCCACTTTGGGCCAACGGTCCGCTCAGGAGGTTTTTGAATTCGTGAACACGGCGGTGGCTTGTCGTTAGGATAAAGGTTCGCCCCTGAAGCCCTATGGCGAGCTCAACGAGAGAGGGCAGAAGGTGGGTGGGGTAGTCTGGCGAGCTAGGTTCAGGGCCTGTGTTTGTCAGTCCAATAAAGGAGTTCTGAGCGAACTTGAAAGGCGAACGGAAGGCGTGTTCGGGGGCCTCTTCCTTCAGGCCGCAGCGGGTCTTGAAAAAGTGAAACGAGTCTGAGACCTGGAGACTTGCAGAGGTTGTGACCACCGAGGAGTACTCGGCGAAGAGCTCGGTTTGAAGGGCCTCGGAGTTGTCCACCGGTCGTGCCAGTAGACTCTGAGATTCGCTTTCGCAGAGATAGACCCAGTCCTCTGAGTCGCACTCTAGAAGAAACTGGAGGTCGTGACCTAGCCGGGCTAGGCTTTGGGCTAGCCGCACGAGCTCCCCAGGAGGAGCGAGGTGAAAAGAGTCTTCGTAGTCTCGGCAGAGTTGGGTCAGGTCGTTGGCAAACTCTTCTAGTCCGAGGCACATCTCGGAACTGAGGTTGGCGAGGCGTTCGCCAACCTCGGCGTGCAAGAGTTCCGCCAGCGGCAGTCTTAGGTTCTGCTCCAGACGCGCGACGGCCCGGATCTCGGCAAAGATATCGGTGGCCAAGAGTTCGAGGTCCTTGAGGGCCAGCAGAACGCGTTGGTCGAAGCGGAGGCTCCAGTTTTGAAAGTCTATGTCGGGAAGGGTCATGAGAAAGGTGAAGCGCGTGGCTGCCAGCCAGCCGTCGCTGGCGCTGAGGAGGGGAGAGGTGACACAGCTGAATAGGCGGTCGGGGTCAAAGCGGACGGCGAGGTGCTCGGTGGCAACATCGTCGAGTCGATGGGCCTCGTCGATGACCAAAACCTCGCCTTGGGGCAACAGTCCGCGTCCTTCTCGCCTCATGCGGAGGTCGGTCAGGAGAAAGGCGTGATTGGTGACGATTACCTCTGCTGACTCCAACTCGCGGCGCTCGGCAAAGAGCCCGCACCGTGCAAAGTGGGGACAGTTTCGCTTTTGGCAATCCAGAGGGTCGGCCTTCACTCGGTCCCAAGATTTGTTGTTGAGGAAGGTTTCCTGTTTGGTCAGTCGCCCTGAGTGCTTGAACAGCAATTCACGCAGTTGCGGCAGGGTGGGGCCGAGCTCCCGTAGGGAGTGTTCGTCGGGAGACTCCACCTTGCGGATGCAGACGTAGTTGGACCAACCTTTGGCTCGCACCACAGAGCGTGGCGCTTTCAGGAGCTTTTGGAGAGTCGGAAGGTCTTTGTTGAGGAGCTGCTGTTGGAGCTGAACGGTCTTGGTGGCGATGATGCAGGGAGCCTTATTGGACGACTCGTGGAGCAAGAGTGGAACGAGATAGGCCAGGGATTTTCCCGTTCCGGTCCCCGGCTCCACAGTCATTATGGTCTTGGCTTGGATGGTCTTGGCGATGGCCAGGGCCATTTCTAACTGAGAGCTTCGCTCTTGAAAACCGTCCACTGTGGGCAGTTGTTCCCGGAAGAAGCGAGCCACCGCCTCAACCAAGGTTTCACCGTTGGGATCGGGTTCCTCACAAGGAGAGGGAGTGGGACTCTCGTCGATGGCGAGTGACTGTTCTTGCATAGCGGCCTTGGGACGGGTTGGCCAAGCAGCGATCGATACCTTTTGCCGCCGCGTTTCGAGCTTGCTTTAGAGGACCGATAGGAGCCGATTCAGGCCGCGCTTATCAGCTCGTGAGGCGGGACCAGGCAAACCCCCTCGCGAAGCGCCTGAACCGTGAGGTTCACCACAACAGAGGAGCTCTTGCAGAGCTTCGATGGCTTTTTGCTAGACGCTTACGGAGTTCTTGTCGATTCCGATCGCACACTGCCCGGGGCGTCTGCTTTCATCGAGGAACTCAAGAGACGCGCCAAGCCGTTTCGAATCATCTCCAACGACGCTTCGACGACTCCTGAGGCCAAATGCAAGAAGTGGCTGGATCGCGGTCTTGAGATCCCTGCTGAGGCCTTGATCACTCCTTGGAGCGTTCTGTCCAGCGGGCTGGGACCGGTTGATGTCGAGGGCAAAAAGTGCCTCCTCATCGGCACTCCTTTGAGCCGAGAAATGCTCCGTCGGGCTGGCGGGATTGTGGCCGAGGCCGCTGACCCGGTCGACTTTTTGCTTTTGGCCGATGAACTGACCCCCGACCTGATGAACGTTTGTAACGATGCGGTTGGCCGCTTGGTGAGGGCCTTTGAAGAGGGTCTCGCTCCACGACTGGTCTTGCTCAATCCCGATCTCGTCTATCCTACCTCGCACGGGTACGGCCTCACTGTGGGGGCCATCGCCTTGATGATCGAGGCGGCTTTGGAGCGAATTCTTGGCCGCGAGATCCGCTTCTCGAAGGTAGGCAAGCCGGAACCTGGTCTGTTCGAATTGGGTCTCAAAGAACTCGCCATCGAGCGCTCTAGAGTGGTGATGATAGGCGACCAGTGGGACACCGATATCTCCGGTGCAAGCCGCGTGGGCATGACCTCAGTTTTGACCACCACGGGATTGGGTCGTCCCGACGCCTCGCGCTCAGAACAACTCCTCTTGGACGGCTTCTAGAGGTCCGCTTTGGCAAGGGGAGGCGCGGGCCAAAGAGGCGACTCGTCGGAGATAAAAAAAATGCGCCGGACACCCATTGGTGCCGGCGCATTTTTTAGCAGCTAGTTTGCTCTATTCGTCTTCGGATTTCTCGCGGGGACGACGTTGACGCAAAGCTCGACGGCGAGGCTTTCGTTCGGAGTCTCCGGACTCAGAACGGTTGCTGCTGCTTTCGCTGCTGCTGGAGTCGGAACTGCGAGGGGCCGGTCGGTCTCCGTTGGAAGAGCGCGAACTTCGGCTTCGCTCGCCTCGGTCGGCGTTGTCGCGACCACGACCACCACGGCTACCACCGTCGCGTCCTCGACCGCCTTCGCGGCCACCACGGCCTCCGCGCTCACCACCGTCGCGTCCTCGGCCGCCTTCACGACCGCCGCCTTCGGATTCCGAGCCTTTTTTGCTTTCGGCTTCGGCCATCTCTTCGTCGGTAAAGAGTCCTCGTCGGGTGAGGTTGATGCGACCCATTGAGTCGACCTCTTCAACCTTGACTTGGACTTCATCGCCAACGTTGATCACATCTTCCACTTTTTCCACTCGGAACGGCTTGAGTTTCGAGATGTGCACGAGCCCTTCTTTTCCGGGAAGGATCTCCACGAAGGCGCCAAAGTTCATCAGGCGCATCACTTTACCGGTGTACTGCTCGCCTGCCTCAACATCTTTGAGCTGGTCTTCGACCATTTTGATGGCCGCGTCGACCGCCGAGGGCTTGACCGCAGCAATGAAGATGCGTCCATCATTTTCGATGTCAATTTTGACACCCGTCTCGGCGATGATTCGGTTGATGTTTTTACCGCCAGGGCCGATGATCTCTTTGATCTTGTCGGGGTCTATTGTGATCGAGGTGATGCGAGGTGCGTGGGGCGAAAGGCTCTCGTTGGGGGAAGGAATGCACTCTTCGATAACATCGATGATGGTGAATCGGGCATCGCGCGCTTGCTCGAGTGCCTTTCTCATAATCTCAATGGTGATGCCTTTGAGTTTGATGTCCATCTGCAGAGCGGTCACGCCTTCGCGCGTTCCGGTGACTTTGAAGTCCATGTCGCCGAGGTGGTCTTCGAGTCCCTGGATGTCCGTTAGGACCGCGTATTCCTTACCGCGAGCGACGAGTCCCATAGCGATACCGCCGACAGGTGCTTTGATCGGCACCCCAGCGTGCATCAGCGCGAGTGTGCTTCCGCAGGTCGATGCCATCGATGTCGAACCGTTGGATTCGAGGCACTCACTGACCACTCGCATGGTGTAAGGGAAGTCTTCCTCGGAAGGGATCACAGGAAGCAGGGCACGCTCAGCGAGAGCGCCGTGTCCGATCTCCCGTCGTCCGGGGCCTCGCATGAAGCGGGCTTCTCCAACCGAGAATGGGGGAAAGTTGTAGTGGTGAATGTAGCGCCGTGAGGTCTCACCGATGATATTGTCGAAGGTCTGTTCCTCAGCTAGGGTTCCTAGGGTTACCAGAGAGAGAACTTGGGTCTGACCTCTGGTGAAGAGCCCGGTTCCGTGGGAGCGGGGAACGAGACCGATCTGAGCGTTCAGGTCGCGAATCTGGACATTGTTTCTTCCGTCGATCCTGACACCGTCGTCGATGATCATGTTGACCATCTCGGCACCCTTGAGCTCTTTCATGATATCGTTGAAGTCGGGGCTGTCGGGGTTCTTGAGGATCTCGAGAATCTCGTCCTTTTCAGGAAAGCTCAACTTCTCCACGATCTCGATCATGTACTCACGGTTGATCTTTTTGAAGGCTTCACCGCGCTGGTGTTTGTCGGTGATTCTGATGGCTTTGGCGACATCGATGGAGAGGTGCTCTTCCATCAGTTCCTTGAGCTTCGGGTTAGGGAGAAAGAGGAAGTACTCTCTCTTTTCCTTACCGACTTTTTCGACCATCTCGTCGATCATCGATATGATTTCACGAATCGCGTCGTGGGCTTCTTCGAAGGCATCCAAAAGAAGGTCTTCGGAAACTTCTTGAGCTCCGCATTCGACCATCATGATGCTGTCTCGCGTGCCGGCTACGACCAGGTCGAGATGAGATGTTGCCATCTGAGAGATGGTTGGGTTGATGAGGAATTCTCCATCCACGTAGCCGATGCGAACACCAGCTACGGGGCCCTGAAAGGGGCATTCTGAAATGGAGAGTGCGGCACCGGCTCCCGTCAAAGCGAGTACGTCAGGTTCGTTCTCTTCATCCACAGACAGGACCATGCCCACGACGTGAACATCATTGCGAAATCCGTCGGGAAAGAGGGGACGCAGTGGACGGTCGATCAGGCGGCAAGTCAGGGTCGCTCTCTCTGGAGGGCGGCCTTCGCGCTTGATCCAGCCTCCGGGAATCTTTCCGGCTGCGTACATCTTTTCGTCGTAGTCTACGGTCAGCGGAAAGAAGCTCGCCCCTGGGCGAGGTTCAGCGTTAGTAGTGGCCGTAACCAGGACCATCGTTTCTCCGTAAGTCACGAGCACGGCACCGCCTGCTTGCTTGGCGAGCTCCCCCGTTTCCATCCTGAGAATCTGTCCGCCGATCTCTCGTTCGATTACTACTTTTCCGGTTTTTTCAAGTGTCGCTGTTTTACTCATACATTTCTCTCTTACACATATAACCTACAGGCGCTTTGGGCCCGTGTGCGCCCAAACTTGCTACTCTCGACCGAAGACGGCCTGAGGGTACTGAGGTTGAGCGATAGGGTCACGAACAGGAATGTAGACCCCTGGGTCTTCATGCTGGCCATCTGCCACCAGTCTCTCGGTGTCAACGGAGCGCTCTCGCGCCAAACTGTGTTGCTGTTCGAAGAGACTGGGCCGTGATGGCGAGTGCCCCTGGTTGAGGGACTCTTCGCGACGTGACTCCTAAAGGAGTCTGGAATGGTGGCGCTTGAGTTCTCAAGAGCCGGGTAGTGCACACTCAAGGAGCGCTCTCTCGAGTTTGGACGAGCCAAACTCGAGATAAGAAAAAAGGCACATGCCCAGGACGCCCGCTATAAGCGGTGGTCCTGCGACCGTGCCTTTCTGTAGAAATCTTTTGGCAATGCTTTTAACTCAGCGCCTGATTCCAAGTTTCGCAATCAGATCACGATATCGCTTGAGGTGATTCTTCTTCAGATACTTGAGAAGACGTCTCCTCTTACCTACCATCATTAGGAGTCCGCGCCGAGAGTGATGGTCTTTAGCGTGGATTTTCAGGTGTTGAGTGAGGTGATTGATCCGTTCGGTGAGTATGGCGATCTGCACATCTGCAGAGCCTGAATCTTTGTCGTGGAGAGCGTGTTCTCCGATAACTGCACTTTTGTCCATTGAGCTTTCCTCCATCGGGCTTTTGCCCGCTTAGTATTCTTCCCGGCCGTCAAGGGGGGTGGAGGACCCCGGCTCGCCCGCACGAGAACTGGCCAAGTCTAACACCTTTGCCATCACCTGTAAATGGGCAAAAAAAAGACAGCCCCGTGAGGAGCTGTCTTTTTCGGCAATGAGAGCCTTTCGGCTTACTTTGAGCCTTGTCGCAGATAGGCCGTGATAGGTATGGTCACGGTCAGTACCGGACTTTGGCCATCCTCGGTGGTCTTGGGAGCCAAGCTGATCTGATTGATGGTTACCAATCGGTCGAGCTCTAGGGCTCCAAGCTCGTAAAGGAAGTCAACAAGCGTCGAGTAGCGAGCGGTCATCGACATATCGAAAACCCGAGTAGGGAATCCAGATAGGGTTTCAGACTCTTCGGCAGCACTCGCGGCTTCAGCTTCGCCTTCGCCTTCGCCGCCCTCGCCTGTAGAGACCTGACTCATGGTCTGGCCCTTAGGGGCGATGGAGGTGATTTTGAAGTCGTAGTCTCCAGTGGCTTCTTGCTGTCCAACAACCATTCGCTCAATTTCAGCGATGTAGTTGGCCACGAAAAGCTCAGGCTCTTCTTGAGTGAACTTGGACTGAACGAGGCTCAGCAGTTCTTTCTCGAGTTTTTCGGCTTCTTTTTCGTACTCTTCGAGCTTCGCGACGTCTGCTTCGAGGCGTTTCTTCTGCTCTTCTCGTTCTTGATACTGTCCCTGAAGTTCAATGATCTTCTTATTCTTTTCAGACCAATCAACCACGTAGAATCCGAGGCCCATCAAAGCTATGATGACAACGGCTACAGCAACTTTCATAGGTGTATTCATAGTATTAGCTCTTTCCCTTCCTTACCTATTCCGCTGCCGGACTGGCAGATGCTGCAGGAGAAGCTGAGTCATCAGGTGTGCTCAGGTCGTCTTCGAGTGCATCCAAGTCGTCGTCGCCTTCGGTCTCTTTCTTCAAGGCCTCAAGGTCTTCCGTGGGAACGGAGCCTTGACCCATGCCTGTAGGAGGCTCGGTCGCAGCTTTCTCTTCATCATAGTTGATGTCGAGTCCAAAGCTGAAGGCGCGAGTGCCGTTCGGTGGAATCGTCGTCTCGCTGGTCGCCGATAGCGTTGAGCTTCGGAAATAAGCGGAGTCGTTAAAGTTGCGCATCAACTGCGCCACCGTGGCTAGGGGCAATCGTCCAGCAACCTCGGCTGCGGTACCACTGATTTTTACGGTGCGCGAACGTGGGTCGATGGACAGACTGTCCAAGAATACGTTCTCAGGCAACAAAATTGCCACCTCTTGCAGCAGGTTTGCATAGCGCAGAGGGTCGTGAACAAGACTCTTAATCATCTTGATTTCACGCTTCAAGCTCACGATGCGGTTCTTCATTTCCTCAACGCGAGGGAGCTTGGTTTCAATCTGTTTAATCTCTTGGTTGATTACTTCAATTCTTGCTTCTTCGGTTTCGATTTTCGATGTTAAACTCTGGCTGTACAGCAACATGCCTGCAGCAGCGCCGATGATCAAAAGGAACATCACGATCATGGCTGGGTCTATACCGAACGACTTCTTCTCTGTTGGAAGAAGGTCTACCTTAATGGTCATTCTTCTCTCCGTTCAAGTTTTCGCCTCATTCCGGGCGTTAACGGTACGATGTCATGGGATAGGACACATGAAAGACATCCTTTTGTTCCCGAAAATAAAAAAAAAGTTTCTCGTTGTTCAAACGGTGATGGAGACAGCGGCGAAAAGCTTGACGAGAGTGTCCTTGACGGCCGCCTCCAACTCGTCGTGAGAATGGCTTTGGGGAGAGTAAGTCGCGCCCCTCAAGCAAAGTCCCTTGTTGTCGCCGCCGGTGGGAAACGACTTGAGCTCTAGGTAGCCATCGATCTCGTCCCAACTCACGGCGAGTTCGTGATGGGTGATGGCCAGGACCCGCCCGCTGATAGTCATTCCGTTGTCGAGCTTGAGTCGACACTCGTCGCCAGCTTTTTGGGGAGGGGCGCTCTCGAGGGTGAGCCACTGGCCCATTCCCTCGGCGGTGGTGAACAGCTTGTTGAGGCTCAAAAGCTCAAACTGAGCTGGCAGCATAGCAAAAAAGGTCTCTCGATCGCATCCGAAGTGCTTTTCGACGTAGTACTTGAGCAGGCCGAGCGCCATTTCCCAGCCAGACTCAACGCCGCTTTCCTTGGGGTCGATCTTGTGGTTCTCAGGTCCTGATTCGCTCAGGGTGACAATCGTTTTTGGGGCGCGTCGGGCCAGCTTGACGGTGAGGACCTGGGTACCGACTCCAGCGAGCCTGGTCTTAAATACGAGCTTGGTTTCCGGTCGCATCTCGGCGAGTTTGTAGTCTACTGAAAAGCCAAAGTTCTTCCACTTGAAGGTCAGATTGCTACCGACCCCTGGCCAGCCTGTGACCTCATCGGTAAACCATCGTTGCAGATGGTCGGGTTCCGTCCAGGCGGAAAAGACCTTGCTCGGTGTGGCGTTGATCTCTATCTCTTTGGTGACGACGTTAAGTTCGTGGAACATGACGCGAACTGTTCTCAGTTGACTCCCCAGGGACCTGGTTACTCTGGGCCTCTTCGTTGGGGGAGCCCAGGCTGGGCATCTGCGCGTTTTTGAGATCGATGGCCGCTCTATCGGGTTCGCCCAGCTTTTCCCACAGGCGGGCCCTCTGAACGTACAACTCCCGATTGTAGGGGTCATCCGCGACGGCCTTGTTGAGCTGTTCGAGGGATTGTTGGAGCTTTCCGTTTCTCTCGAGCTCAAGGGCCTTTTTGAGATGATCCTCACCAAAGAAGTTGGGGGCGCTCAGGATCGCCAGCATCAGCAGGCCAGCCAGGACGAAGGGGGTCATGGGAATCTTTCGGGGTTGCTTGGGCCTGTGAGCGGTGTGCTGTTGAGGGCCAGGGGAAGGCCTGGATGCGGTGGATGGCCTGGGCGGAGCCTGTCGCTGGGGCTCGGGCTGGGGCTCTGGAGGAGGCGAGGTCTGCTTGGCGCTGGCCTGTGGCGGGCGGTAGTTGCCAGACTGAAGCAGTCTCTGAGCCTCGTTGATCCGGGCCATCCTTCTTTCGGCTTGGGCCTTCTCTGCCGGATCGGAAAATCGGTCGGGATGATATTTCTTAGCTAGCGCTTTGAAGGCAGCCTTTATCAGTTCGGGTTCGGCCTCTGGGGAGAGTTGCAGTTCCGCGAACGGGTCGAAATGGTCGTCGTTGGGTCGAGCGGCCATGCTTATTAAGGCAGGCGACTCGCTATGATACCACCGGAAAGGAAGGTACCGAGCGCCCCGACTAAATTTGTAAGGATGACCACCAGCAAGACCCTGGTGACCCTGTTTTTGTAGATCAATTTCAGGCTCATGGGTTCGCTGGATAGCATCTCAAAGTCTTCCACTCGCGGTTTTCGCAAGGTCGCCTCCACCACTCCTGCGACCCAACCTCCCGCGATGGCGGGGTTGGCGCTGGTGAAGGGACTCACGAGAAAGGACACCAGAATAGTAACGGGATGAGCGAGGGCTAGGAGGGAGCCGATGCCGCCGAAGAGAGCGTTGATCCAGATCCAGTCCACGATCATTTGAGTTCCGACCTGGGTCCCAGCCGTCACCATTCCGTAAACGATGAGGCTGAGAATCAAGAGGGGAATACCCCATCCGATGATGCGGCCCCACGGCGATGGCGGTGGGATGGTCTCCAGGGGAACGATGTCGATGTTCTGATCTAAGTACTTTGTGATGCCCGGAACGTGGCCGGCCCCCACAATGGCGACAACCTTGTCTCCCTTGGCGGTGTTGATCTTGTGGGCGAGGTATTGATCGCGCTCATCGATGAGGCTCTCTCTCACCGCTGGGAGCGCCTGGGCGAATTCGTTCATCGCCTCTTCGAGAACGTCGGCTGTCTTGAGCCTTTCAATCTCTTGCTCGGAAAGCTCTTCGCCTGGCGAGAGACTCTCCGCAATCAGTGTCGCGAGCAGCTTGAGGCCTCCCCAAAATCCCAGGTTGCTCCAGGTTCTTTTGAGGGTGATCGTCACTTCGCGGTCGGCCAAGACCGTTTCGGCGCCAAGTTCCTCGGCGACCTCGATAGCCTTGAGCATTTCCAAGCCTGGTTGCACGCCGAGTTGTTTCCCGATCTTCTTCTGGAAACCGGCCAGAAGCAGTTGCGCGAGCAGCAGATAGGCCTTGCCCTGGCGGACAACCTGGAGAATGTCAGTCTTTTTCCACTCCTCAGGATGTTTGAGGGCGCGATACCTCGGAGCGCAGAGTTCGACCGCGACGGAGTCGGGGTTGATCTCGCGAACCACACTCTCGACGAGTTCGGCGCTCTTTAGGGAGACGTGGGCTGTGCCGACGACATATATCTCACGGCCATCCTTTTCAAAAAGGTGGACATTCTCTGGCAGGTCTGACTTGTTCATGAATTGCGATCCTTTGCAAAACCACTTGCCCGTTGGAGTAGTATATCAAACTCGAGACTTTGGTATGGGGGATTTCGGGGACGGACTGAGCACTTGAACCTGCCAGGGGGAGAATAGTCTCGCAACCACTCTTCCTCGCCTTCAAGCAAGAGATTTTCTTCTGCTTCGAGAACCGGTCCCGATGAAAATTAGAAAATTCTCGGTCCCCAGTCGTTTTCTGGGTCGGCAGATGCCGGTTGCTATCTACGGCCACTATGGCTTTCCCTTACTTTGCTTCCCAACCGCGGCGGAGAACTTTGAGGAGTTCGAGCGCCAGGGGATGATCGAGGCCTTGCAAGGGCTCATCTCCGAAGGTGTGGTCAAGATCATCACCACCGATAGCATCAACAGCGAGAGTTGGAGCAATCGTCAGGTCGGTGTCACCGAAGCGGCCCGCCGGCATCAGGCTTACGACCAATTTGTCTCCCAGGAATTGTCCGCTGCCATCTATCAAGACTGCGGTGGTCGTTTGCCGCTGGGGGCGATGGGGGCTTCTTTTGGGGCTTACCACGCGATCAATTCCGTACTCAAGCACCCCGAGATCTTTAGTCACGGATTCGGATTGTCGGGAGTCTACGATATCTCCGAGTACTTCGGCTCTTCGTTCGATGACAACTGCTACCAGAATAGCCCCGTTCACTACCTGCCTAACCTGGTGGGGACGCCACGCTGGGAGGCGATTCGGCGGACAAACCTGACCCTCATTTGTGGTCAGGGAGCTTGGGAGCGGGTTCACTGGACGACGGATTTCTCGAACTTTCTCAACACCCTTGGGTTGGAGCACACCCTCGACCTGTGGGGCCACGATGTGGCCCACGACTGGCCCTGGTGGTTCAAGCAGATGAACCTCTATTTACGAAAGTACTTCGGCTAGAGCTGTGGCAGAAAGGGAAACGGAGTTTAAGTATTCCCTCACGCAGGCGGACCACGGCTCCCTACAGCAGCGCTTAGGGACCCCTCACAAGGCGAGGGACTTCATCAATCGTTACTACACCGTCGAGGGAGGAACCGACCGCCGCGATTGGGTTTTGCGACTTCGTCTCGACGCTGGCGTCAAGGAGTTGACCCTCAAGATAGGACGCGAGGTCAGTCCCGGGGTTTTTGACAGCACAGAGTATAGCGCGACGGTGTCGAGTGAGTCCCCGCAGGCCTGGGCTCAGGAAGAGCCGATTCGGGTTTTGCGGCGAGAGCTCTCGGTGGCTCCCATCCGAGTTCAGGGAGAGGTGCGCAACAAGCGTCTCGTCTATCCGGCTCCCATTGCAGTCGGAGAGTTTTGGGAGTTGGACGAGACCCTGCTGCCCGGTGGGAAGACCGTTTATGAACTGGAGGTCGAGGTTCGCGATTCGAACGCCGACAGCTTTGCGCCCATGCGGCAAGAACTGGAAGCCTGGTTGGCTGAGACGGT
>CAZVVF010000017.1:0-13745 GCA_964630575.1 uncultured Burkholderiales bacterium
CTGAGTGGTACTGTTCCCGGCTGCCCCAGCGGGCTGACCAGAAATTTGATTCTCAAAATCCGCTCCTCCGCAACCGACCAGAATCAGCGAGAAAATTCCTATGAGAAAACGTTTCATTCGAAGCTCCTTAAGTCTTGAGCGAGTTTAACTCGCTCAGCATTATCTCAACATAAAGAAACATCCTTCAAGATTGATAAAATCGCAAGCCTGGGCTCGCATGGGCTACATCTTCAGGAAAAGGAGGGCAGAAGATCGTGTCCATTGACACAACCTTCTGCCCTCCTTGCCTGCTTGAGGACATCGAGTCTTTAAGGAATTTTGAGAGGCTTGTAATAAATTGTGGTCTCATTCGTTGAGTAGGGTAGTGATGGCGAAATCTATGGACATCGAGAATAGCTTTCGAACACACCGACCACAGTTGGTGGGGTTTTGTGTGCGGATGCTGGGGGACCGGCCGTTGGCCGAGGACATTGTGCAAGATGTCTTCCTCAAAGCTTGTGCTCAAGCAAACGAGGAACCCTCTGCTGCGTGGCTCTATCAATGCGCTCGAAATCGCTGTATCGACCATCATCGCCGAAGAGGAAAGTGGAGCCGGTTGAAGGCCCTATTGGGACGAGATCATCGTCAAGAGGGCTTTGAATCGGAACTCCTAGACAAAGAGGTTGGATGGAAAATCTTGTGTTCACTGCCTGAGAAGATGAGAGCGATTCTGGTGCTTCGAGCCTACGTGGGCTTGGGATACAGTGAACTCGCCGAAGTTTTTGATATGACCACTTCATCGGTCGGTGTGTTGCTCTCGAGAGCGCGCCAGAAAGCTTGCACACTCATGGAAAAGGAGATGCAACAGTGACCCCAACTTGCCCGAATCACCAACAACTCTCATCCTTTCACGACGGAGAGCTCTCAAGTGTTGAGACCTCTCGTTGCCGAGAGCACCTGAAGTCATGCCCTGTGTGTCGAGATGTGGTGTCACGATTTGCCCAACTCGATAAGCTGGTGACCTCCGCCCAGATGCCCTGTCCAGTCAAACGAGAGGCTTCATTTTGGCAAAAGAGTCTTGCTTTCGTGGCCACTGTGGGGATCGCCGTCGGTCTCTTGACTTATTTTAGGGAGCCCCCACCTGCAAGCCAGGCCAAAGTCTACAAATTCACAGCTCAAGGCGAAGACTATGTCATCTCTGTGAAAGGTGATGCCTACCTCGTCAGTATGCAAATGGGCGATACTACAACCACCTACGACCAACCGTGAAGGAGAATTTTGTGAAAAACCTGTCGATTCTAATCCAATTAGCTCTCTTGCTGCTTCTCACCCCGCCCACACTCGCGGCACCCGATTCAAAGGCTCCGACTGGGGCCATCAAGCTGAGCATGGAACTCAAAGGAACCTTGGATGGATTGAGCTTCCACATGAAACCCCAGGTCATCGTGTTGGACAAAAAGAGCGCGCTACTGGAGATTCACCGTGACGACAACGAAGGAATACTGGTCAGCCTGAATGTGCTCCCCACCAGAAAAGGGAAAGATAGAGTCGATCTAGAGCTCTCATTTTCAGTAAAAAATGGCAAAAAGGAAGTGAGCCGAGAATTGCGCTTCGTCACCATTGTGGACGAGGAAGGCTACTACTCCATCAAAGATAAGAACAGTAAGGAGTTTCTTGACCTAAAGGTTACTCCGAGCATAGTCCCCTGATTTCAGGACAGAGCTGAGCCCCAAAACCGAAACGAGGATCGACTCCAGCATCCCGCTCCAAACGAAGCTCGCTGCCGTAGTGTTCTAGTTGCCGTAGTGGTTATAGTGGACGGCCCGCTGTTCTCTTTTGAGCTCGGCTTGGAGTCTTCTGATCTCTGAAGCTTCGTCTTTAAACGATTGGGTGATCTTAACGGTATCAGCCCATCTGCTCTCGGCACTCTGCCGTGAGTCACTAGGATAGCTGGCGAAGTGACGGTTCTTGTCTAACTCGCTTTGGCGATTTCTTACTTCCAGAGCTCTGTCTTTAAGAGCTTGGGTTTCTCTCGTGGTCTCGGACCATCGGCGTTCGATACTTTGGAGGGAGTTATAACTGACGTTTGACATAGTGAGTGAGCCTTTCCTGCTGTTGTGAGCTGCTTGTCTATCGCAAGCTTACGCTCAGAATAGGGCTACTACCTGAAAAGATACTGAAATCCCGAGCGGCCTAGTTCAATTCCCAAGTCTTCAATGATATCAGCTTCAGAATGACCGGAGGCAAGGCTTACCTGCGAGGGGACCAAATCGCGACGCTGATCACCGTCATGTCGAGCACGATCAAGAAGTTCGCCAGCGAGGCCGCGACCCGAGGACTGATACGAGAGGTCCGTTTCTTACGACTCTTACCCACTGCCCCGAACATCGAGTCTTCTTTGCCGGAAATCAGCAAAGCCCCATGGGCTCGTCCGCAGGGACTAAAAATTGCTTAAGGCATAAATTTGGGGTACTATATGCAAATGGATCTCGAAGTCGTACGGCTGCTCTTGGAAGACAGAGTCCCCGAACTCAAGCCCCCAGAAAAGGGCCACCTCATCATTGCAATCTTGCTGCTCGGCTTATCGCTAGTGGTCAATTCCCTGGTACTCGTTGGGTTTGTCTATCTCTGGAGCGGCGAGATCAGTGTGACTAAAATCCTTTTCTGGAACCTGGCCATCTTAGCTTTGTGCTTTCTAGTAGGTCGCTTTCTTAATGGAACCCAAAGCGAGCTTGGCAAGGCCGTGATAGCCTACAGGCATAGCCCTTCCCTGATCCGACAATTCTCCTTTGGCGGCAGCGGAAAGCACTACGTGCAGTCTATACTAGTCGGATTTCTGATCATGGCCGTTCAATTTGTTGTGTTCGGAACTTACGCGTGCTTGGAAGAGATCCGGATTCAAGTGGCCTCCGGGGACGATGTGCGCTCACGCGTAGCAGCCGGAATCGTCGCCTATGTGCTCGAACAGGGCGAGGTCTCTCGAGAGCAGATCAGCAAGCAGCTTCTCTCTCAAGGTATCGGTCAGGACCTCATCACAAACGTCCTCGACACTCTAGAAGAGCGAACCATCCTGACCAAGGGAAAACAAGGCCTAGTGGTGGTCAAGACGGTTGCATCCTTCTTTGGCAAATGAGACCTTCGGAAGTAGGCTTGAGCTAGAAACCGCGATGAGAAACCTCGAGTCGGCAATCGCGTCACAAAAGCCCTGACCCGTCCGGAGATCTTCCAACTCTATCCAACGACAAAGTCTTTCGGCTCCATCCTTCGTCGCGGTCGGATTTCTCGCGGGAGGAGGCTCGGGAGACCTCTACCATTCCTCTCGCCCCCTCGTTGGAGTTCGCAAAATGGGAATCCGAAGTTGTGAAGGTTCAGCTTCGTGGGTCGATCGTGTAGGCGATTTCAAGAGAGCCATCATCGGTCAAGGAGAAATGGCGCTTGACGTCGCGAGTGGATTCACCGTGGAGGCGCTCAGGCAGTTCTTTGAACTCTGTAGAATTCACCGCCAGACCGTCCGCCTTGGCCAGCGAGCAACCCAGGGTGACATCGTCCGCTTCCCCTCCAGCGTCCCTGAGAACGTCCGTGAGAGTCTGAAAATTGAGCCCAGCGGTGACACGGCTTGGCCCTGTCGCCAGATTGCTGACCAAATAGAGAAGGCTATCGTGCGAGGGGTCGCTCACTCCATCACCGTTGAGGTCCGCACAGGCGTAGGAATCGGCAGGCGCCTCAGGATCCGAGGGAATCAACTTCGCCTTGTGCTGAACCACATAGTCCAGGGTCATTCCCTTATCGTCACTGTGGAGCGCGTAGTCTACAATCGGGTGGGTAAGCCCCAAGGGCATCTGGGCTAGAGCGAGCCACTCCGCACCAACTTCTTGGCCTTTTTGGTCGTCCTGCCCGAGCACTTCGCGAGCCGTAGCGTGTCCTCCAAGGGCCTCAACTCTTTGCTTGAGGTCCGAGTATTGGATAGCCGAACCACTTTGAGACTCATCCTGTAGAAACAGAACACTATCCTGTTGAGGCTCAAAGGTCTGGGTGCCACTGAAGTCTGCGTAGACAACACCAAGACTCGGATGCCGACGCAGCGGGACTCGATGGGTTGTTCGATTCGAAATCACAATCGGGTTCATGTATCTTTCCTTACCTACACTCTGTCATCCCACAGTAGCGGCAAGTCATAAGAACAACGCAATATTACAGTGAGAAAGCTCTGAGCTGTGCTTTGTGAAAGCGGCGGTGAACCGCACGAGAGCGCTCCCTCCCGTCCAAATCGGGGTCAAATCGCCGCTTGAGCGCGGGCTGAGACAGCCCTAAGCGTCCAAGCCGATCAGAGCCCTTGCCTCCGGGCCACAACAAAACAGCGCGTCCAAAACAGAGAGGTTCGGCAAAAATCCCTGATCGGCAAACTGCTGAGCGTAAACCGGTGAGGTGAACTCTTGGAACTTCACCGTGAGACCTGCCCTCTCAAAGAGCTCCATCTCCATATATCGCTTCCCGCCTGGACCTGAGAGATAGGTGTCCGCGTTTAGGGCCTGACAGATATTGACCAATCGTTGTGTCTTTCCAGGTCCAACCTTGAGCTCGGAGGACATCGTCATGGGGGTCTCTATGCCCAAAGCCTGGGCACAAAACCTAACCAGCGCCATATCCAGAGAGCCTAAGTACTCGTGCTCGGCTTGCAAAATCTCGCGAATGGAATCGCCATAGAGGGCAAAGAAAGGTGCCTTCGAGTAGTTGGTCACCAAGGCGCTCCAATGCTTGCGCGACCACCTCGTTTGGGGGTTGAGACGGACCTCCTTGATGGTTTGGTCCGCTCGCTGTAGCACGGGAACGGTGAGCCATTGCCAGCCCTTACAGGTCTTTATCTTGTTCCGATTCTGCAGCCCATTCTTCTGAAACTGAACATCGTCGAGCACAACAAAAACGTCGCACTGAGCAAGCTTATGGAAAAAGCCCAAGTATGGCAGGTACTGGGGTTGATGGATGGCAACGATCACAGGGCTCATCCTACGCCTCTTTCCACAACTTGGCAACGCGAATCCACTCCTGTGATGCCTCCTGAAAGAGAGCGTCGCCTCTGCCCTCAACCCGACCAGGGTGAGGGCTTAACCCCGAGAACTCTGACCGATGCGGCTGTTTCGTTTCTTCGTACTCACTTGGTGTGCACTCAGCACCGTGGTCTCCATCGCCCAAGACAACCGGGAGCCCCCCATCCCCGGTGCCATCCATCACTCCGTGAAAGAGGGAGAAACACTGGGCACACTCTCACGGCTGTACGGCGTAAGCCCCGAAACACTGAGGCTCCACAACGGAGGAAAGCTACCCGATCCGGGAGGGCACTTATGGGTCCCGCCCTCACCACAGGGATGGACCCAACACGAGGTCCGCGAGGGCCAAACCTGGGCCATCATTGCTGTGGGGTACGGCATCCCGATTCAGCATCTCCGCCAAGCCAATCATCGGCTCAGCGACACCCTGGTCTCAGGCACGACTCTGATCTTGCCCCGGAGACAAAAGCCGACCTGGACACCCCCTGCTGACGCGACACCGCTACAGGCTCAGGCAGAAAGACCGCGACGGGGCCTTGAAGCCTCCCGTTCTGGCAGACCGCCGCGAAGCTTCAATTGGGTTGAAGTCGACCTTCCCAATGGACAGAGAGGCTGGGTCAGAACCGAATCCTTGGTCTTTCACCCCCAGGGAGAGTCGCTGGCGATGTCCTTTGGACAAAAGCTCAACCGCAGCCAGAAAGAGTCCATCCTGGGTATCGTGTCACACCTACAACGAGACGGATTCACGGTGCAGCCCGACGACATTGCCATCTTTATGGCCTTGGAAACCGGCGGAACGTTTAGCCCCTCGGTACGCTCCCAAAGAAGCGGAGCGGTAGGCTTGGCTCAGTTCACCGACATCGCCATTCAAGACTTGAACCAACGGCGCGGTCCCCACGACAAGCTCTCAAAGGAGCGTCTCGCCGCGATGACGTTTGCCGAACAGAGCCTCGTTGTGGCCGACTACCTCAGCACGGCCTTTGCTCGCAAAAAAATGCACGGCAAGGCGATCACCGGTGCCGACCTCTACTCCGCGATCTTTGCCCCACGAGCTATCGGAGCCCCCATGGATGCTACGGTTTACAGCAAAGCCCAAGATGCCCAAGCCTATCTTCGAAACCGCTCCCTGGACCACGACAACAACGGTCACATCTCCAAGGCAGAACTGGTCAAGCGCCTGACTGACTGGGAGCGTCGGGGCGAGGACCTCAGGGGCTAAGAGGCCGCGGAATCCCTCTCCGAGGGACAGGACAGGTCAGTTCTGCTGGGCGGCCGCCTCTGGACGATGGCCGTAGATGATCCCGCCTTCCTTCTCACGCTCAAAGATCTGCTGTTGGGTGCTGCTAATATTATTGGACCCGATGGTGTGGGTCCCGCCTGCTGTGGTGACAAGTTCCGTGTGACGACTTCCGTAGGTGTTGGATTCGGTCATCCAGACGTCTCCAGGTCGGGCCTCCTCGCGGGGAATCGCTTCCCAGCCCTTCTCGAGCAGCTGCGCTCGCAACTCGGAGACACTGGGAGTCCGCTCGATTCCGCGCTCTGAGGCCTGCAAGACCGAACTCACAAAATCGGCACAGTTGCTGGTGTTTCCACCGGCCGCTCCAAAAGGCTCCAGCTTGCCCTTGACGTCCTGCGACAGCATACCCTCAAACTGCCGTGCCAGGTCGACCGAGGCTTGCCCTGGGTCTATCGGGCCACTCTCCTTGGCGGCCGGCTTGGCGGGAGCCACCTCACTGGCATCGGAAACCGAGTAGTTCTCTTGCAAGCCGCCCTGGAGCGCTGAAAGTCGGTCCGTCGCTCCGGCCTTCTCTCCACTGAGAGTGACCTTGTCCTGGGGACCACCGGTCGCCGTCGAACTCGGTTTTGCGACCTTGGCTGGTGCAGAGGTCGGCCTTGCGGGCTGAGAAGAGCGAACTCCGGCAGAAGGCTTGGAAGATGACTGTACTTTGTCCATACCCTCAGTATGGTCAGAACCTCGGCCCAGACCCAGCCCGAACTCTCCCCTGTCATGTAAACTATGTTGAATAGATGTTGCACAATCATTCAAAGTTGTGAATTTTTGCTCAATCTCCTGAACTTTCTGATTCCCATCGGGCTTGTCTTTCAAGGACCCATCAAGCTTGACGGTTCTGCACAAATTGACAGTCCTTTCCGAGCTGAGTATAGTCAAAGACTATGGATAGAAGAACATCGATCATCACAGGCCTTACGGCCGCAGCAACCCTGGCTGCCACCCTCAGCGCCCCCGCTGAGGCCAAAGAGAAGCCCCATCCTGACCTCGAAAAGGTCCGTGCCATCCTTAAGGCCCACGACGACGCGATGACCAATCACGACCTCAAAGGTGTGATGGCGACACTCGCCCCCAAAGCCGTTATCATGGGCTCGGGTCCGGGAGAATTCTGGACTGGTGATGACCAGATCAAAGATGCCTATGAGCATTTTTTCCAAGGCTACGACAAAGGCGAACAGGACTTCATCTATCACGAGAGACGCGGTGGACTCTCAGACGATATGGGCTGGATGGTCGCCTCAGGCGAGGTCAAAGCCAAGAAGGACGGCAAAGCGTTCGCCTTCCCCATCAACATTTCCATGACGGTCTTCAGGTCTCGTGGGACCTGGAAGATCCAAGCGATGCACTTCTCAACCCTGACAGGCAATGGTGATAGCAAGTGAGCCAAAATTCAGAAAACATCCAAGACAACAACGAGATCGAGAGCCAAGACCTGGACCTTCCCACTCGTAGACTCTTTCTGCAAGGCGTAGGCAAGTGGTCTGGCGCTGCGATCATGGCAGCACTCGTCGGATTCAGCACGACCACTGAGGCCAGCGCTGGCGGCTGGATCAACCGACGCGGTGGCGGCGGTTGGATCAACGGCGGAGGCGGCTGGCTCAACGGCCGCGGTGGCGGTGGCGGCGGCTGGATCAACAGACGCGGTGGCGGCAGCTGGATCAACAGACGCTGACACCCCCCCTTGCGCCGAACGATTCCATCCCAGAAGAGGCCAGCGACGTCCTGACGATACTCCCTGCGGCGATCGCTGGCGACTTCGGCTCGCCGTTTGTCGTTGTGGTACGAACCCGGCAGGAGTTCGCCCATTGGCTTAGTCATTCAAACCCCGCTTTGCGAGCGATTCAGGTTGAAGGGCTCCTTGGTGATCCCGAGGTTTGGGCACTGGCAGCCCAAGGCACCGGCCAAACACCTCTGGATGTTGTTTTGGAAGACCCCGCTGCGGAGTTCTCCTCACTCTATCGACTGGTAGACGTGCGCATCGTTCGCGATGTGAGGATCACCATCCCAGCCAAGCCAGGCCTGCTGAAAGCGCTGCGTCTGGCGGCCTCCTTGCAGATCCCCACACGACTGCTCCCAGGTCAACCCAGTCCCGAGGTTCTGGAGGAATTGAACGCGGGTATGGAGTTCTATCTGCGCGACCCGATGGTGGAGGCTCCCATCGAGTTTTTCCACTCGCTGCTCGCCGTTTTCCGAGGCATGCGCGATGGTAGTATCTGGACTTTTCTGGATCAGGACCCTTTTGAGATCTCCCAGGGCGACGAACAGGGGCGACCCTTGCAGCCGCGAGACTTCGTGGAGACCCATATGGGCCAACTCATCGAGGACGGGGCCGAGTGCTGTGCCTGCCGCTGGCAACCGGTCTGTGCTGGTTACTTCAAATGGCCAGTCCCGAGCTACTCGTGCACCGGCGTGAAGCAACTCTTCGCCAACCTGGAGTCGGCTGCCGATGAGATCACGCGGGACCTCGCCAACCTGGAGGCGGGACTCAACCCGAAACCGCCCGAGTGAACAACCGAGTCTTCAGCGTCATTCTTCTGCCCACAGCCGAGTGCAACGTTGCCTGCAAATACTGCTTCGAGCACAAAGAACCGCTCCGTCTGGCCCTTCACCTTGTTCCGCGCTTAACCGCCTCTCTCTTGGATCACATGGAACACGAAGGTATCCAGGAGTGCGAAATCTACTGGCAAGGCGGCGAAGCGATGCTCATGGGCCCTGCCTGGTTTCGCGAAGCAGGCCAGATCATGGACAAGGCTGCCGCCGAAAGGGGGCGCCGCTTCACCCACTACCTTCAGACAAACCTGATCAGCTACACCTCGGCTTGGAACGAGGTGTTGCAAGACATGTTCGGCGGCTCCTTGGGTACCTCCATGGACTTTCCCAACGACCATCGCGTTCTGTTCAAAGGCGAACCGCAAGACTACACAGCCGTCTGGACCAAAAGGCTCCGTGAGGCCCAGGAGGCCGGGCTTGAGATCGGTGTCATCGCCGTGCTCCACCAAGGGAGCCTCGATGTGGGTGCTGACGCCTTCTATCGCTACTATACCGAGGAACTGGGTCTCACCAGCTTTCAGGTCAACACGCCGTTCCCCGGCGGACCGGCCAAGGCCGTGGAGGCCGAGTTCGATCTCGACAAGGGAGCCCTCGCCGAGTTCTTGGGCCAACTCTTCGACATCTGGATGGAACGCGGCTACAGCGACGGTGTCGCGCTGGGCCCCTTTGATGCCCTGATCCACCACTTTACCGGTGCCCCAGCCAGACTGCCCTGTATCTGGAAGGAGAACTGTTCCAATCAATTCGTCTCGATCGACGCCAAAGGAACCGTGGCGCAGTGCGATTGCTGGGTCACCAGTTATCCCGAGTCCTTCTTTGGCAACGTTCTTCTCGATTCCAAGCTCACCGAGATGCTGCGCACAAGCCCCGCCCGACGCGAGTTCGTGGAGCGGCCCAAGCACCTCGTCGAGCACGAGGATTGCCTGGAGTGTCGCTTTCTCTCGATCTGTCATGGCGGCTGTCCGGTTCGGACCTATAGCGCCTTGGGCACGATGCTGGCCAAAGATCCTTACTGCGAAGTCTACAAGGCCATTTTCGCACGCGCCGAGACCCACGCTCGCGATCTCATGCGCCGGCAGTTGGATGGGGAACGAGTGATTCTTCACCCTCCCGGACCAGCCCGCCTCACCACCGTGGCAACGCCAAAAGATCTCTCCAAGGATGGCTGATTGTTAAGATTTTGCACACAAATTTAAAGTGTTTTTAAGGGTCGACCCCTAATATAAAGTCATGCTCACTCAACTCAACACACACAAACCGCTCAACAGAAACGCCTTCGTCGCGAGTCCTCCAAACCGCGCTCTGGCCAACTATGCCAAGGCGAGCCTCAGCAAAGAGACCGCACCGACCGACACCGTCGAACTCTCAGAGCGGGCCAAATCCAACCCCAGCAAAGACTCCACGATGAGAAAAGTTGGAACCTATGTCGCCTTGGGCTTGAGTTTTATGGGCATCATGGGAGCCGTCGGCTGTAGCGGTACCGCCGCCACTGCCAGTGCCCGCCCGGAAGCAGAGACAGTTCAAGATTCGGTCCAGAGCAAGAGCGAAACTGTCGAACTCCGTAAAGAGCAAAAGCGAGAGTCCGTCACAACCCAAAAGCCCGGTCAGAACCTCCTCGACGGGGTCACCCAAGAGGGCAAGAAGATCAAGGACGCCTTCAAGGGTAAGAGCGCCGAAGAGATCGCCGAAACCGTCGGTCAAGAGGGCCGAAAAGTCGGAGAAGAAGTCGTCAGAGAACTCAAGAGTGAGGGCAAACGGCTCAAGGAGACCTTCAAAGGAAAGAACGCCGAAGAGATCGCTGAGACCGTTGGACAAGAAGCGGCCAAGGTTGGTAAGCAACTGGGCGAAGAAGGCAAGAAGATCGGCCAAGATGCCGCCAAGGTTGGCAAAGAGATCGGCAAGGTCGCCAAAGGATTCTGGCGCGGCGTCACCGGTAAGAACAAGAAGTAGAGCGACTCCGGCAACCTCCAGAGCCTTACCGCTGATCGACAGCGGTGTGGAAAGGGCCTCGGCGACCTCTGTCTGAGCCTACTCTTTTGCTTTGAGTATCAAAAGCTTGCGGTCGGGGTTTCTGCTGTGGCTTTCGACAATGTCGAACTGATCGTTCAAGAACTTATCCGCCTCGGGGTCCCGCTTGGCATCCCAGGGAAAGAGGGCAAACTCGCCTCCCGGTTTCAACACGCGCTTAACCTCGGCCAGAGCTCGAATCTGATCGGCTGAATCGGCCGAGTAAAACGGAGGGTGACAAGAGACGCAGACAACATCCGCGACATCGTCGTGGAACGGCATACGATAGGTATCACCGTACACCTGATAGGCATCAGCGATCTGATAACCAGGCTCGTTGGTCAACTCTCGGGCCTTCTGCAAGAGCGGCTTGGAAATGTCCATTCCGAAATAGAGATTCTTACCGCTTCCGCCCTGTAGGGAACGAGCCAGGTCCACATTGGTCGCTGGGCCGAGTACCACGGCCACGTGTCCCTCTGACTGACCATACCGTTTGGCCAAAATGGGAGCGACAAACTGCTTTAGCTCCCGGTTTTCTTCTCTCAATTCTCGATTGCTCGACTGGGCCAGATTGCTCTCGTGAAAGGCCTCGATCTCCGGAGTCACAACCCACCGCTTTGTGGGTATGCCTCTGAGACTCTGGGGAAGCAGAACAGGGTTCTCTTCCCCCTTACCGCCCAACACCGCTGGGGCATCACCATCAGGTGGCAGAACAACGTGAACATCCTTGAGGTAGGGTTTCATCCTCTGCAGAAGAGCAGCCGTCGAGTCGGAGGTCTGCGGGGCTTCTTTGACCTGCGCGGTCGAGGGCGCAGGGAGGGTTTGGAAAGCGGCTAGGCTCCGCTCGCCGACTCTGCTCTCATCGGCGGGTAGCGAGGCCCTGGAGGGCTCCTTCGACAACTCGGAGGCAGGGCTCGAAGGAGTCTGCCTCTGGAGCTGATGGAAGGCGATATGGCGTGAGTCGAGCGGCTTCATAAAGACGTCTCTCATGATTGGCTCAAGGCAGCCGATTTCCCTTGCTGCCAAGGGCCCCTAGCCCATCTCATCGCCGAGCGCCGAGGACTGTTCGTGAAAGACTTTTCATAAGACCCTCACGCGGCTCTCAGATTGTTCGATCTAAAATGAAGTGCTATGACAAAACGAAACCTCGGTCTAGGTCTTCTCGCCTTGATTGTGCTCATCCAGTTCATTCCGATCAAACGGACCAACCCCGTAGAAGCGGGTCCTCTTCCGGTTCCCCAGGCCGTTGAAACGGTGCTCGAGAGAGCTTGCTACGACTGCCACTCCAACAAAACCAAGTGGCCTTGGTACAGCGGGGTGGCTCCCCTCTCTTGGTGGATCGTCGATCACGTCAACGAAGGTCGAGAACACCTCAACTTCTCGGAGTGGGAGCGGATGAACCCCGAGGATCAAAAAGAAGCGATGGAAGAGATTATTGAGGAAGTCGAAGAGCAGGAAATGCCCCTGTCCTCCTATGTCCTCGGACATCCGGAAGCTGCCTTGACAAACCGCGACATCGAGGTGCTTCGAGAATGGGTCCAGAGCAGATAGAATAGCCCCAACTAGGAGGTCCGCCTCGGTCCCAGAACCCAAGCTCTAAATTATGAAGCAGAGCATCTGGACAACCTCCTTCACGGCCAGCAGTTTCTTGGTAGATTCGGCCAGAAAACTCAGCCTCTATGGGCTTTTGAGCCTGATGCAAGAGACGGCTTGGTCGCACGCGTCACATCTGGGTCACGGCTTCGCCGAGACTCGCGCCACGGGTGAGTCGTGGGTTGTAGCCCGCCAACGAGTGGAGATGGAGCAGTGGCCCGATTGGGGTCAAGAGGTGGTCGTAAGAACCTGGCTGCGCCCTCCCGGTGCTGTTTTGGTCACCCGGGATTTCGAATTCTTGGTCGATGGGACTTCCATGGGGAGAGCTTCGGCGCATTGGCTCACCATAGACCACAACACCCGCAGACCCACAAGAATCCCCTTCCCAGATGACCCGTCCTACTTCCGTCACGAGGGACACCTCGACACCGACCCGATGAAGCTCCCGCCCCGAGACGATCTGCAAAAGCAGGCGGAGTTTCGAGTCAGAACCAGTGACCTCGACATGAACGGCCACGTCAACAACACTCGATTTTCCCAATGGATTCTGGACTCGCTGCCTCAAGAGTTGCACTCCCGATTCCATCTGCGGAGCTACCAAGTCAACTTCTTAGCCGAAGCCCGCCCTGGCGACGATATCGCCGTCGAAGGTCTCCCTCTGCATCAGCTGACCCTCAACCGAAAAGCCCCCTTTCAGGGTCGTCGCGTGGGCGACGGCAAGATTCTCTTCACAGCTCAACTCTGGGCTGGCCGGAATCACGGCTCTTGATCGTAGACCGATTCCGCCCCGGTGAACATCAGAATCACCACACCGAGTAGAGCGTACCCGGCCGCGATGGAGTTGGGATACCACCCCAGGGTTGGCGCGTGGATGACACCGACGAGGGTCAGGAGCGAACCGGCAAAGGCAAACCCCGCCGACAACTTCGTTTCTCTGTCGATCAAGTAGGCCACCAGGCCTCCCCAGATCAGGCCACTCACGATCGCACCTTGGGCCATGATCTGGTGTCCCACCCAGTGGATCCCTTGTTCAGACAACTGCCCGGTCAGGGTTTCGTCGTTGCTGATCCCACCGACCTGAAGCACTCCCCCAACTTTGGTCACCAGAAGATTCGACATGTGGCACAGCATCGCAAAGGCTACGGCAACCCCGTGGCTCTTGGGGCACTCCGAGAAGGCCTGCCCGACGATAACCGTTCCCACAAAAACGAGCAATGGAGCGACGGCAGCCGTCGGAATCAGTTGGTAGAAAAAAGCGTGCAAGCCGGTTACCGAGGCCA
>CAZVVF010000018.1:0-13623 GCA_964630575.1 uncultured Burkholderiales bacterium
TTCAAAATGAAGCGTTTCCGTGGTCCTTGAACCTGTACAACCCCTGTGACAGCAGTTTGTACACGAGTACCCAGGAGGCTCTGTCGCAACTCGACGACTCTTCGATCGTTGTGGTAGACGAAGGCGGTGAGGTGTTCACCGCCTTCATCTTTGCCGACAACTATTTTGAGATGTACGTCAACGGAGTGGCGGTAGGAAAAGACCGCGTGCCTTTCACGGAATTCAACTCCAGTATCGTCAGATTCCGAGCCGAGAAGCCCTTCACCATAGCGATGAAGCTTGTCGATTGGGAAGAGCATCTCGGTGTTGGCTGTGAAGCGAATCGCGGCAAGGACTTTCACGCCGGCGATGGGGGTATGGTCGCTGTCATCAAAGACGAGAACGATGAGATTGTTTTGACAACGGACGAGAGTTGGAAAGCGCAGACCTTTTACACCGCTCCAATCAAAGACCTGAGCTGCGTTGAAGAGAATCAGAATGTGAGATCCTCGGAAAAATGTGACGACAGTGGCGGTCAAGACGGCAGCACCTTTTACGCCCTCCACTGGAAGGTTCCAGAAAACTGGATGAAGCCGGACTTCGACGATAGCCAGTGGCCCAACGCTGTGACGTTTAGCAATCAAACAATCGGGGTGGACAATAAGCCCTCTTACACCAACTTCACCGACATTTTTGACGACAAAGCCCACGATGCCGAATTCATTTGGTCTAGCAACGTGGTCCTGGACAATGAGGTCCTCGTGCGACGGACTGTGAGATAGCGAGCGAGTTATGAAAAAGTGGATCATAGTTTTTGGGGTCCTGGCCGTATTCGGTTGCAGCAAGACCCCTGTTCCTCAGAAGGCAGAAGCCACGACACAGAAAGCGGTACCAGCCAACGACCCGGAAACGATGACTTCGGTTTTCGAGACCTTCAGCGGGGTGAAGACGCACCACGATCACGACCACTTTTACGTGGAGTCGAACGGCTTGCCTGACCACCAAATGATGGTTGGCATCACCAGTTGGCAACAGCAAGTGCCCATCAGTCACGACTATTCCGGCAGCAACAGTTGGCCCATCCCTTTGCAGCCAGAACTGGCAGCGGAGCCTCTCTCCACGAAAGAGAACTTTATGAGAGGCGCCATTGCAGTGGCCGTCAACGGGATCCCTATCTTCAATCCCATGAACAACAGAGGCGAAGATGCCAAGGCTGCCGGGGAACTCGACCGTTGGGGTGGCCATTGCGGAAGGGCCGATGACTATCACTACCATTTGCCACCAACCCATCTGCAATCTCAAGTGGGCGAAGGCAAACCCATCGCTTACGCCCTAGACGGCTTCCCCGTCTACCCAGAGACAACCGAAGAACTCGACGAATATCTCGGTCGCTTCAACAAGGATGGCTCCTATCAGTATCACGCTGTGAAGGACTACCCTTATCTCATCGCTGCTATGCGAGGCAAGGTCGCCATCAACCCCAACACAAAAGCTCCCGAGAACGAGATTAGCCCTCAAGCAAGGACCAAGGAAATTCGGCCCTTCTTACGCCCTTTGCGAGGAGCGACCATCACGGCTTTCGAGAGTCTCGGACCCAACAGCTATTCGTTGACCTACACTCTCGACGGAGAGCCTCACGTCGTAAAGTACAACTGGAACGATACAGGGCTCTATACCTTCGAATTCATCAGCCCTGATGGGACCTCTGAAACAAAGACCTATCAAAAGACATGAATCGGAAGATCCAGCCTATTCGGTCGAGAGGAACCGTGCGATTCCAATCAAAATCTTCCAGCTATGAAAACACCCCTCACCCGCTCCATTTTCACAGCGGTCCTCTGCGCCCAGCTGATGACTCCCTGCCTAGCCCAATCCGAGGCTGCTCAGCAAACGGCAATCCGCGCCAAAAACCTGATCAAACAGCGCAACTACTCCGAAGCCATATCCCAGCTCAATGCGGCTCTGAAAACCGCAGCGACCGATATCGATAAAGCCGAGTTTCTCCTCATTCTGGCTCAGGCGACGGAACGAATGGCCGCGACTCAGAAAGAAAAGACGGTGGCATCGGTGAGCAAATCCCGGCTTGAGGCCGTGGCTCTCGACGACCAAGTCGTGGCCTTGCCAGGGGCGACTCAGGCACAAAAGAAGGAAGCCTTGAAGCAGGCGACTCTCTATCTCAAGCTTGAAGGACGGCGCGACGATGCCAATCAGCGTCGCAAGAGTCTGCTCGCGATGACAGACCTTTCTCCGAAGGAGCGAGCGGACTTACTGCAGGAGCTTGCCGGGCAGACACAGGACCAGGATGAAGCGCTGGGCTACCTCGATCAGGCGGCTGCCTTGCCGGGCCTATCGGTGACCGACCGCGCTTTCCTACTGCTGAAAACAGGGCGGGCACAGCTTCAGATGGGGCAGCTTGAGTCGGCCGCCAAGTCCTTCCAAACAGTCGACGAGATGGCCGGCCTGCAGAAGAGTTGGCGGACGGCCGCGGGCCTCGGCCTAACCGAAGTGGACCTGGCTGCCGGCCGGGTCAAAGCGGGGTCTGAGAGGGTCCGAGCACTGGTCTTTGACCACGCCAAGGCAGATGTGACTCAATACACCGTTCTCACCCTGGCCAAGAAGTTTCGAGAGGTCAAAGACCATGAGACCTACATCTTTCTTATGGAGTATCTCTCACAAGACCCTCCGCACTCCGGAAACCAAAGCGAGAGCGCATCCTTGGACTTGGCCGACTACTATGCTTCGCAACAGCAGAGCGACAAAGCCCATCGTATCCTGCAAAAACTGCCCTTCAGCCGACGAGCCATTGTCAAGGACCTAGAACTCTATCATTCGCAAGGCCAAGCCGACCAGCTAGCCCAACGATACAGCGAGGTCGTGGTTCTGGTCAAAGAGAAACGCCGTTCACAGCCCAGCGAGAGCCTGGACGCTCTATGGCAGTACCTTCCCGGTCTCGCGGGTCGGTACGTCGGGGCGTACGGTCAGTCTAAGTCCCCGAAAGCGGCCGTATCGCTCCTGAAAAGTGTCTTGGAATTCTATCCGCCCGACACGGCCAGGGGAAAAGCCATCCTTACTGAGATTAGCAGGCTCGAGAGCCTCTAAGACTCAGTTCGGTAGGTCCTCAATGCAGCAGAACGTCGTTCCCGACAACCAGGGTCGATAAGGCTAAGACAAAAGTCGACTCGACTGATCAGGAGGCTGGCTTTTCTGTGAGTTTCCTTAGAGTCGTTTGAATATGTGCCTCTTTTTCAACTTCAGGTGATATCATTCAGAAACAATTCGACAGTGCCGTTTTGCTCATATCCGAAAATGAGTTCCGGTGCAAGCGATACTAAGTAAAGCCTAGCCTAAGGGCGGTATCGACTAGCTCAAAAGCAGGCTCTTACTGTTGTGAATTCGATTACGAATGAGGGACTATTATGCATATCTGGTTATGGGTCGGCTTTGTGATTTTGATCCTGTTCCTACTGGCCTTGGACTTGGGAGTCTTCAACCGAAAGGACCACGCTCCGAGTCTTCGGGAGTCGCTCGGGTGGACGGCGTTTTGGGTCGGTCTTGCCCTGTGCTTCAATTTTGGGGTTTACCATATCTATCAATCGGACTGGCTGGGGATCGCAACAGCCACTGACCCACCCCTAACCGGTCAACAAGCGGCGCTCCAGTTTCTAACCGGGTACCTGGTTGAAAAATCCCTGTCGCTCGATAATATCTTTGTCATCGCCCTGATTTTCGGCTACTTCGCTGTCCCCTTGAAATACCAACACAGGGTTTTGTTCTGGGGAATTCTGGGGGCGCTTGTGATGCGTGCAGCGCTGATCCTAGCCGGTGCGGTTCTGATCCAAAAGTTCACCTGGACGGTTTACCTTTTCGGAGCGATCCTCTTGTTCACAGCGGCCAAACTGTTGGTGGCGCGCGATGGCAACCTCGAACCGGAGCAGAACCCGCTGATCCGACTGGCCCGGCGTTGGCTCCCTGTGGCTTCAGATTTCGACGGTCACAACTTCTTCACTCGTATCGATGGACGCAGGGCCGTAACTCCACTCTTTCTGGTACTCTTGTTGGTCGAGAGCACGGACTTGCTCTTCGCAGTCGACTCGATACCTGCTATTTTTGCGGTAACAACCGACCCGTTCCTAGTGTTCACCTCCAATATTTTTGCCATACTGGGGCTTCGATCACTCTACTTTGCGCTGGCCGGATTGCTCCCCAAGTTCCGCTACTTAAAGATGAGCCTGGTTTTCCTCCTCGCCTTTATCGGTGTGAAGATGCTCCTTGTTCATCACTACCCGATGCCGACCTGGGTCTCACTATCCTTCATCTGCGGCATTCTCCTAGTGGGCATCGTCGCTTCTGTCTTTGGCCCCAAAAAGGACGTGGCCGCGTACGCCAGCCCCCCTTCTGTGCCAGGACAGGAATAGCCCTGTACGGAACCCTCAGTTTGGGAATGAAACCGGAGAAAGAAGAGGTGACTGAATTTTGGCAACGAGTGGACTTCTAGCTGTCCTCGACGATATTAGTGTGATTCTTGATGATGTTGCGGTCCTGTCCAAGGTCGCTGGCAAGAAGACGGCCGCCATCGTCGGTGATGATCTGGCCGTCAATGCCAACGTCGTGGTTGGTCTCGAGCCGAGTCGAGAACTTCCAATCGTGGGCAAAATCGCTTTGGGCTCACTGGTCAACAAGGCTTTTCTGATCCCGCTCGCCCTGGCGTTGCCCCAAAGTGTTATCAGCCCTCTGCTCTTGGCCGGAGGAACCTTTCTCTGCTTCGAGGCGTGGCACAAGGTTGCTCACCAGGACACCGAGGTCCGCGAAGAAGAGCACCAGAAGAGACTTGAGGCGCTGGTCGACTCGGACCCCACGGTCTTGGCCAAACTAGAAAACCAAAAAGTTTTGGGTGCTATCGGTACCGATGCGGTTCTCTCTGCTGAGGTGATCATTGTGGCTCTTGGTTCGATCGCCAGTGCACCGCTGATGACTAAGGCCGTGACTCTATCGGTGGTGGGAATCGTCATGACAGTCGGCGTCTACGGCCTCGTTGCTGGTATCGTTAAGGTTGACGACTTCGGCCTCCATCTGCAACGTCGGGATAGTCCGTTCGCACAAAAACTGGGACGCTTTCTTGTTGCTGCCATGCCCAAGTTTATGAAGGGTCTGTCTGTGGTGGGAACACTGGCCATGTTTTCGGTAGGCGGTGGCCTGCTCGTTCACGAGGTGGCCACCCTCCATCATTGGATCGAGCCGTTATCCGGGCCGGTCGGATTCCTGGCAACTCTGTTCATCGGAATGGTCCTGGGATTCCTATCATCTCTGGTTTTCGGACTATCGACCAAGCTGTTTTCAGCCATAAAAGGTCGCCTAAGCTGATGATTCCTTGCCCAAACCAGGCTTCCATCTCAAGGCCGTTTGGACCGAGAGCAACAGGACCGACGATCTCCCAAGAGCCAAGGCCACTCACTCTTGAGCGACAAAAGCCCGTCTCTATGGTCCCTCTGCTGAGGTTGGCTTCAGTCTCCGCCGTGGCTCAAGGTATGTAACATCATCCGAGCGTTCTGAACACTCCGCTGGTCCGTTCCCACTTGCACGAACTTTCGTAAATAGCTTCGGGCGCTAGCGATATCTCCCAAAGCCAAACTGCAGGGGCCAAGATTGAACAGAGCCACTTCATTGCCATCCAACTCGTAGGATGCTTTGAGAGCCTGCAGCTCTTCTTCATAGCGCTTAAGTTGATGGAGAGCTGCGCCTTTCAATTGCAACCCTTTGGCGTGCCGTGGTTCAATTTTCAAGACCTCTTCGAATTTTCCGAGGGCGGCCGCGCTCTCTCCGGATAGGAGCAGTTGACAACCGGCGTCACAGAGAGCCTTGATCTCGGGAGTTATCGGTGAGGCTGCCCGACGGCGTAGGTCCTCCAACAGAGCGGCATAGTTTGAGGCTGCTGGATCCAACCTCACAGCTTCGGCTGCGTCCTCGATCGCTGCTGCCGAGTCCGACTCGAAAAGGGCCATCGCTCTGTAAAAATACCCCTTGGCTAAAAACCGCGCCGGGGCATCAGAACCGGCAGCGGCGATCGAGGCGTTGAGGTCCCGCAGGCCCCTCTCGTGATCCTCGATGTGCATATAGCAGACCCCGCGGTTGAGCTGGAGAGTCCAGGCTAAAGAGTGATTCTTCTCCATGCAGCCCAGCGATCCTGGTTCCAGAAGGCGATTTTCACCAGACCGCTGGTGAGGGCACTGATGGCCTTAGTCCATTCTTTGGCAGTGATGTAAACGTTGGCCAGATTGGACCAAATGGGCCCACTCTTTGGATAGGCCTCAAGCCCTTTGAGATACTCAGTCTCCGCCCATTTCAATTTCCCCGACGCTAGAAGCTGCGCCCCATCCAAACAGAACTTCTCCTCAGATTTTCGAAAGAGTCCACCCATACCGATCTGTTTGTCGAGACCCAGAGACAAATCCTGTCGAAGGCATAGGCGAGGTGACCATCACCGTTGATGCCTTTGACTTGCGAACTCTTGGTCAGCCTTGGCTTGACCTCGGAGTACCTCAAAGGGCGAGCGTTTCCACTCGCCCCTTGAAGCTCTAGTTTACAAGTTCGAAATCGTTGAGTTGCCAGGTCTTATCAAACCAAGACTCGAGCGGCCCATAGAGACGAAAGCAAGCGAACCATCCTTTGCCTGGGACCGTCTGAACCCAATTCCTCTCTCTTCCGGCTGGAGCCTTCGGCCCAAAGTAGAGCGTGCAAGAACCGTCCTTGTTCATTTGCAATTTATCCCGCTTGTTGTTGCGACTCGGAAGAGGCTGGCTCGTCTGCAGTTCTGAGCGCGTTTGCGGGTCGTAGACGACCACCGACCAGAAGTCCTTCGCCGGTACGTTAGCCGGAATCAGGAGCTTATAATTCTTGCTGCCGTCTAGGTATTGACCGCCCTTGTCCTGAGTCGCAAAAGCATACTGGGAACCTTTTCCTATCATCTTGAGTGCCATGGCCGGGGTGTTGACGGTCGCCATGTAAAAATACAGAGTTCTAGCGTCAAGGTTTCGTCCACCTTCTCCGTCGGCGATGAGCCAGCGGTAGTCTCCGCCAACAAAGGCCGTCTTCCAAAAGCGGTCAGGATAGTAGTATGCCTCTTTGTCTCGAGTATCAAAGACAAGGGCGCGCGCCGTCGCATTCCCTACCGCCACGGCGTCCGTGAGGATCGACTTCATCCGAGCATCAGGTTGAAAGGGCTTGCCTTTTTGCATGCCGATGCTCGCGAACAGCCCTCTGAGCTGAGGTTCTAAGAGGTCCACAGGTTCACGCTCGATCACGGTGTGCAGCTCTTCGAAAAACTCGTAGTTGTTAGCGTGGATGGTATTAAACGCCTTACCGGAACCGTCTATAAACTCCATTTCCGGAGGGTTCTCGGCAGCCGAGAGAGGGTACACCTTCAGCCCCGTCTTGAACATGTTTACGGAATAGTCCGGTTTACCATCCACAAGGAAGCCTCTTAAGATCAACCAGTTCAGATAGCTTCGAGACTTGGATACGAAGTAACCTTCCGGCACTTCTCCGTCATAATCGGGCGGTAAAATGAGATACTTTCCACCCTGGCCACGGTCTGGTCCAGGCCCCCCCATATCCGTGACAAACCTAAAAAACGCATCGTTGACCGTACCCGGACCACAGCCTTTAGGAATTTCGACCACGGTCGGTCCGTCCTCTTTCAAATTCAGAAAGCTAGAGGCGTAAACTGTATCCGTGTTGCCCGTAAGAAACAGAGGGTTCGAATCCAAGAGTTCCTCAAACATCAGGACCTGATGACACTTGTTGGCACCTTCCTCGACCATTCCGAGCCTCAGGCCCTCAATCGAGGTAGCAGGGATACCGTTTAGAAATGTCTCCACACCACGCATAAAGTCAAGGTTGTCGTAGACAGTTTTTACCGTGTCCGGGTGTGGGAGACCATCGAAAAATTTCAGCGTTCCCAGTCTCGTTTCCACCGTATCCGGGGTCATGATCTTGGCGGGGATCTTTGTATTGTAGCCTGGAGTCGGCTCGGCAACCGAAAGACCCAGCATGGTCAGACCGATCAAGCAAGGGAGAATGATTTTGTTCTTTTTCACAGATAGAACTTCCTTTCAAGCGCGCACTGCAGCACCAGAGAAGCCTACGGTGTCTCACAACTCTCCTCCTATCCGTTTTCGGCTGTCCGAAAGATTTCAGCAGCGGTCATCTCAAACAAGGGAAGGTTGTCTTTGCAGAGGCTCCATCAGATCCCCATGGCATAAACTCCAGAAGATGCAGTCAAGACCTTCTTTTTCTGGGCACCTCAAAGAAAAAGTAGTCCCAAGCTTGAAGAATACCCGGCTAAAGCGACCTTCAGCTACCCTTTCCCGAGGCCTGGATTCTGAAGGTGGTGCAAGCCGGAGTGGCGGCGAATTTGCCGCTGAAGGTAACCCAGACACGTGAAGAGACCTCCTTTCATTTCGCCGCTGCAGCAAGCTTGAGGCGGACAGCACTAGAATCGGCCACTCTTGAGGTAGAGAGGGAGGATGATCGTGCTCTGAAACATATGGCCGTGGGGGTGAGGGCGCTCATCCAAATGAAGACACGTCCTTTTTCCATTCGTTATCCTGACGGAGTTCATTCGGTTTGGACCGGCGAGGGGTTCACTCAACTCTCCTCCGGTAGTGAGACGGGAACTTTCACACTTTCGGTAGCCAATTTCGAATTTGGAAATTCCAAGTCGGTCTTCTCCCTGGACAACGTCGACGCCGCGCGTTTTCGAGCCGAGGTAGAGTCTGTGCTGGTCTCCCGTTGTCATCTGGGCCCGCGCACCGTGGAAATCGACGGTGTGGAAGTCGCCAGCTTACTCTACGATCCCCATTTCGGAGTGACCCGTAGGTCCCGCCCTCTCACCTTCTTGAGAGCGCCGGAACAGCCAGGGCTACCCTCCTTTTTCGTGGCCAACCCCCAAGAGTTCCGAGGGCGAAAACTGGGCAGTCACTTTATAGATATCGCTGAGGAGGACGAGAAGCGAATCGGACCTGCCACGACATGCTCGGTGGCCGCGATCGTGTCGGTCTTCGTGGAGAAGAAGGAGCTTCGCAAAAATACCCATTACTTTACTCCGAGGTGTCGGCGGAGCGAAGTCATCTGGGTGGATGACGGGGTTGTGGTAAACCGAGAACCCCTGAGACTAGAAGCGGGTGCCGGCCTTGCGGTGATAGTCTCTTCCGAGGGGCTAGAAACGGACCTATCGGGCCTGCAACCAAGAGAGAGTGGCCACAAGAAGCGAAGGAAAGAGTTGGCGTGTGAGGCGATCTTACCACAGTTGAGGCAGTTCACAAAGGGACTAGGACCTGGCGGAGTCAGCGTGGACTATGAGTACTGGAGAGCCGTCGTTAAGGGAGTTTTGGGTGGGGCTCTCACCTTCGTCATACCTTCCCTTGGACTGCCCATGCTCACCAGTGCAGTCTATGAATGTTCCAGTGCTAGGCGGCACTCCAAAGAGCTGGACAAGGCCTTCGACCAGGGACTGAAGGATCTCGTTTTTAAATTTGACCAGCTGGTGAGTCACAAATGATGGGAAAGCTCTCGTACCAGCAGAGGCGGCTTCGAACGACAGATGTTAGCGAGTTCCCACCAAGGGCGACCTTGCAAGGGTCCGCTCTGCAGAAGAGAAACGGAAGCTCCTGGCTAAAGAGCTTTTCATCTCGCACTTTTCGGAACCACTCTAGGACCTGCTCTTTGTGCTCTCGCACCGAAAATTTCTACAAACTTCTTGTCTTGGCGGTTGGCCAACCAAAGAAAACCCTTAGAGCTCAGTATGTGAGTCCAAGATTCTTCCGCAAGTGCCTTCAGCCGATCTGGGTGAAACGGCCTCCTTGCTCGATAGACAAAGCTTCCGACTCCATACTCTTCACTCTCTGGAACATGCTCGCCGGTCAACTCCTTGAGAAGGAAACCAGATGCCGTCTACGTCCCGCGAGAAACTTTCCAAAGTGTCAAGCTGCCCGACACTGTCAACATGAAGAAGAGAACCAAGTAGCCGATGTACTCGGCGCCTGTGACCGGGAAAACTTGCAGCGCTGCTACCTCCAGTGATGGGAAGCGATTTTCCTTGGTCAGAGCGCCTCCAACCTTGAACCTCGGCGTGGGGTCGTTCGATCACGTCAAGGACAGTGGGTTCCGACCAGGATTTTGCCTAAGCCGTCGAAGTCGGAGAGCTTAACAGGAAGATCCTAAAGTCGGAATCGAAGCCAATCAAAAACGTCAAGAACAAACAACTGCTAGCTGGGCTGATCTTTTTTCTCTCTTGGCTCCTGCTGCGCAGCTACAACATCGCTCCACTCTTATCTTCGGACGAGGACACGGTCCGACTCGTCGGCGGAGACAGCTATTTCCACCTGCGTCACGCTGAATCTGTTTACCGGAATTTCCCGACCCTGGAGCGCTTTGATGACTCTACCAATTTTCCTTATGTGGAACGAGGTCTCAATCAGGGCTTTTACGATCTGTTCGCAGCAGCCATCAGCAAGTTTAGCCTGGGATTCATCAGCCCGGTTCAAGTGCTGACCTGGCTCAGTCCGATCCTCTCCGGGCTATCGTGCCTGCTGTTGGGCTCCTGGTTGTACCGAAAGGTTGGTCGGTCCTGTGGTCTCTTGTTCTACATTCTGATTCTTCTTTTTCCAGGGCCTCTGACCCAGGTCTCAGCGACAGGGAATGGAGACCACCACACCTTCGAGATTTTTCTGACGACCCTATTGGTCATCAGCCTGACCAAAGCGCTCGATTCTAGAAGTGCTGTGAAGTGGATAGCTCTACCAGCTCTATGCATGTATCTTTTCTATATCACCTGGCCCGGAGCGGCGTTGCATCTCTTGTTCGTGGGACTTTCTTTTTACGGCGTTGCTTTTCGGGCAGCCGAGCCCGCGCAGGACCGTGCCCTCGTTCTCAAGGGTTTCCTGTTCGCCGTCTCCACCATCTGTTTGATGAAGTTGACGGAAGTCGCCGCTCCCAACTACGTCCCCTGGGCAGCATCGCGTAGTACCTTCCTAATGGGGTGTTCACTACTCCTTGTGGGATACCCGGTACTGGTCTTTCTGGCCCAGAAAATCCCCCAAAAATCAAGAGGTTTCGCAGGCGTTTTCCTACTTGTGGCCCTTGCCCTTTCAACTCAAGTTTCACCACAGATCTCTCGCCCTCTGGCCGCGTTGTTTCAAGTTCGTTCCTCGAGTATCTCAGAGCAAGCCCCGGTCACTCTGGGCCTGCTTTTCTCTTTTTACGGCCCCTGTATCCTGGGATTGATCACAACTCCCATCCTTCTCTATCGCTCCGGCAAGCTCTCGGCGTGTTTGATCCCGGTGATGTACAGCCTCGGGCTCACCCTGTTTTGGATTCAGACCCACGAATGCGTCTACTACCCAGCCCTTGCCGTGGCAGGATTGGCCGCCTACAGCGTGTCCCGACTCCCGCGAAAAGCATGGATATTACTTTTGTTGGTGCTCTTTCTAGCTCTCTTTGTTCCCACTGTCCAAAAACCGTGGTTGACCAAAATGCAAGCCAAATCGCTCATTCTGAATAGCCCCTCCATGGAACAAGCCACGAACTGGCTGGCCCAGTTCAAGAGAAGTTATGGTCGAGAGCAAACCTACGGCATCATGGCTCCCTGGGACCTGGGCAGTATGATCGCCTATCTGACAAAAACGCCCGTAGGATGGAGCCAAACCGAATCCCCGCAGCTAGCCCACTACCTTTTCGCGACGGATCCGTATCGCATCTATTCGAGATTTGGGAGAATCAAAAGAAAACACCGATTTATCCTCATCGACTCTGAGAACTTGGAAGGCAAACTTGCCTCAGAATTCGCCTTGACCGGAGAAAACCCAACAGACCTTTTCAAGCAGGGACCGAGAGTAGAGTGGGCTGGTAAAGTCTACCAACTCCCAGCCACCAACGCCTTGTTTGAAAAACTTGTTCTGGTCCAACTGTTCAACAATCTGGCCAGAAATATCGGCTATTATCGACTGGTTTACGAAAGCCCACAGAAAGTGGTCCGGGCCATTCGGATTCACGACAATCTGAGAGATTTTGGATTCGTGGCTCTGCCCATTACCGAGCTTGAGGCCGAGAATCTCGCGCCGATCTTCGACTACAGAGACGTGGTCCATCAAACCAGCCGAGGCTTGCTCGTGAACCCTTATCTGAGTCCTGACATCCGTATCTTCGAAACGGTGACAGGGGCCTTTCTTGTGGGAGAAACGAAGCCAAACACCGAGGTCCAAGCGACCCTGACGATCGCCTCACCTTTCGACCAGAAGCCAAAAGAACTCACCTGGAGCACACTCTCAGATCCTCAGGGTGGCTTTGAGCTCCGGCTGCCCTACCCCACCAACAGAACGCTCTACGACATTCCAGGTACCATTCGGGTTCAGGGTTCCTACCATGTCGAAATCGGTGAGACCACCTGGGAGGTGGAGATCACAGAACAACAGGTTCAAACGGGGGCACCAGTACCTCTTGTGCCATAAGTTGCCTATCTAAAGGACATGGCCCTAAATGGTATCAACAAGGGTGCGACCATCGGAACCGTTCCCTGAACCGTCGGGGGAGCTGCCACCAACCTCCATGCCTCCGCTTCCGCCGGTCACATCGAGCACACCGTTGATGATCGGCATGAGAGAGGCGAGCAATTCGATGGCCCCACCCGTCCCGCCGCCACCTGGCCACAGCCGGAAACCACTGTCACCGCCGGAGCAATCGATGGTCGCGCTGGCGCCAACGATGAGGCGACCGAGGGCCGTCATTCTCACGGCGCCACCGCCACCTCCGCCACCTCCGCCACCTTGGGAGACCGAGCTGCCAGTGGATATTCCACCACCTCCCCCGGAGCCACCGATCAGACTGGTTGGAATACTGAGGTAAGCGACCCCCCCGAGCGCACCACGCGCTCCATCTGTTCCAGCGTTGAGGTGACCCGCTCCACCTCCCTGCCGTTCAGATTCGGAGACCAGAGCTCCCTTGCCACCACCGGGGCCGGCGCCGTCCGCTCCGTTGGGGTCGTCGATGTCTCCACCTCGACCGCCGGGAAATCCTCCAGGACCAGCCAGACCGCCCGCGCCACCATCCTCGCCGAGTTCCCCATTTTTCCCTGCGGCTCCGATCACGCCATCGATCACGATATCGCCTGCGGTCTCAAGCTGAAAGGCTTTGGAGCCGGTGATGTTCAGAAAAGCCCCTGATTGGAGCTCGAAGGAGAGAAAGGACAAGCGGGTACCGTTAAAGTTAGGGCTCGCCACGCCATCCAAGAAGCCGGTGTCAGTGTCGAAAGTGTGGTTCCCACTCAGGACCAAATCAACGACCGGAACACCAAAGTCGCGGGTCGCACTGCCGTCCAAACCCAGACCATCGTCAACGGTGACCTGAATCTGACCCGTTGTACCGGTGCTTCCCATGAGCGCTGAGATGGTCGCGGCCCGAAGGACTGTCTGGACATTCGCCGGTGTCGCCGAACTGGTCAGAGCCACCGAGACACTGTTGCTCCCGTTGTTGGTCACTGTTCCGATGTCGGGATTCGTGGGTAGGGTTATGCTGACATCTCGATTCCCCGAGTTGAGAGCCTCCACCGTGAGAGTCCCACTGACAAAGGCGGCTTGGGTGGGGTCGCTAACC